>JACPGD010000237.1:2623-26548 GCA_016182645.1 Candidatus Hydrogenedentota bacterium
ATTGAGGTGCCTCCGGCAGCATCGTGGGAACTCAGGATATCCTGAATCCACAGAATTAATCTGGCAGCGATTCGTTTACCGGCTTGTGAAGTCCAGTACCTCCTCTGTAAAGCCTCCAAACCAGAACTCCGTTCCACGGCCCCGCAAGACGCGCCCCCCGGGTGGGAGGGGAAGTGCAGGGGCTGCGTGTTAAACCCCGGGTGCGGGAGGCACTTACCCACCGTCATAGTGCATCTTAAATTCGGCTCGATCCTGTCGAAAGATGGGGGTAAGCTCAGCTCAGCTCCTGGGGCTTGTGGCGTGCGCCCGGACAGTGAAAGCAGCAGGCACCCGGAGAGTTCCAGCCCGATACCGCTTCACGCTTCTGTCTTGCACTATTTGAGATGCCGAATGAACTCTTCGGGCGATATACCGGCGAGTTCGAGGATGCTCTTGAGGGTGCCGCGTGGGATTTCCTTCTTGCCCAGGACGAGGACGGTAGCGAGCACTTTGCCGTCTTTCGAGACTTTGGCGTAGGGTCGATGACTGCCCTTGCCGCGCTTCACTTCCTTGAAGCCCAGGCGCTTCAAAACGGCTTCCACCTGCGCGGAGGAACACAGAGGCAGCTTGCTCACACGCCGACGGCTTCCCGGCGCACCCAGCTATCCGGTTCGGTCTCCACGGGCGCCGGTTGTGATCTTGCCGCCTGCGCACGGGTGTAGACTTGGATGTCCCTTTCCTGGAAATAGCGTTCCCGTTCGCCAAGCTGTTCGAGAGCGTCCAGATGCACTTCCACGGCTTCCCGCAAGTTCTTCGCGGCTTCCTCGAAGGTGTCCCCGCACGAGGCCGTGCCCAGTTCCCGGCATTTACTGACGAACTGCCCATCTTCTTCCGAGATGACGAAGGTGAGAACTATGTACGGGCGCTTCACTGCCATTCAGCTTTCCTTGTACTGCTTTCCCTCTTGAAAGTTTACCAGACCATTGACTGGCTTTCCAGCCAAGGTCAGGACGCTGCCATCATTCTCCTGCTTCCCGGAAGTTTGCCGGTTGAAGCAACGTCGCCGCCAGCGCCTGCCGCTGTTCTTGGGAGAGTGTTCCGACGAGCGCCGCCAGTGCTTTCACGGTGGGGTCAACGGGCGGTGTGTCCGTGGAATTACTGCAAGGTTCACTGCAAGGTAGAATTTACGCTTCTGTAAGTTCTTTGTTTACAGTACTTGGAAGGCTCGGCCTACAGCCTTCTAAGCTGAGGGTCGAGGGTTCGAGTCCCCCCTGGCGCGCCATTTTTTTAGGCAGTAGGCTGTAGACTGTAGGCCGAAGGCCGAGGGCCACCTGAAATGTGGTTGCCGTGGCCAGCGCGCCTAGCCGCGCCGCAGCAGCGATGACTTGTCGGGCAGGCCGTCTTCTGTGCTCTAATAGCGGTCATGACTTGGCAAGACTCGTTACTACGCCTTGGGGCGTGCAGTTGGACGGCGAAAGGTTGGGAAAGGGCTTTTTACCAGCGGGCAAAGCGGCCGACGGATTTTATCGCGGAGTATGCGCAGCGCTATTCGACCGTCGAGATTGACGCCAGTTTCTATGCTCTCCCGAAACCCGAAACCGTTGAGTACTGGCGGGATTCGACGCCTGATGGCTTCGTGTTCGCCGCCAAGATGCCGCAGGTGATCACCCACCAGAAGTTTCTGGAAGGTTGCGGCGATGATCTGCAGCGGAGTCTTGACACCTTTTCCCTGTTCGGCGAAAAGCTCGGGCCCTTGTTGTTTCAGTTCCCCTATTTTGCGAAGGCACAGGGGGTCGAATTGTCGAGCTTTCTGCGGCGTTTCCTGCAATTCTCGTCCTTGTTGCCGAAGGCGGGCTTTCAATTCGCCGTCGAAGTGCGCAATAAGACATGGATCAGCCAGCCATTGATTGACTTGTTTCATGAGCACAACCTCGCGCTCGCGTTAATCGACCATCCGTGGATGGCCCCACCCGGCCAGCTCTTCCGGCAGCAGGGAATTGTGACGGGGCCGTTTTTGTATGTGCGATGGCTGGGGGATCGAAAGGGCATCGAAAAGATGACGACGGTCTGGGACAAGACCGTCATCGACCGGACGCGCGACATGGAACGATGGGCGCCGCCAATTAAGGAAGTGCTGGATCGCGGCGTGCGCGTGTATGGGTATGTCAACAATCATTATTCCGGGTATGCGCCGGCGGACATTGAGTTTTTGGCGCAGGCGCTGAAATAGACACGGACGGACACAGACGCACACGGGTCCGCACGGACAAGCACCGGGAAGTAAAGACAATGACAATTGATTTGGGGCTTTGATAGACTTTTCGTGTTTCCTCAATGATCTACCCTCTCCCCCTACTCCAAGTGAATGAATTGGGTGGCAGGGTTCTTCAATTTCATTAGCTGTTGCTTGGTGGAGTGTGTTTGGCTCCGGGAGTGAATCATGGCGATATTGGGTACGGCGGAGCGGCCGTTGCGCGTGGCGATTGTGGGCAGTGGTCCGAGCGGGTTTTATGCGGCGGACCCGCTGTTGAAGGCGGAAGTGGTGTGCCAGGTGGACATGTATGACCGTCTGCCGACGCCGTTTGGTTTGGTGCGCGGGGGCGTGGCGCCGGATCATCCGAAGATCCGCACGGTGACGCGGGTCTACGAGAAGATCGCGGATCATGAGCGATTTTCGTTTCTCGGTAATGTCATGATCGGGCGCGATATTTCATTGGAGGAACTGCGGCGTTTCTACGATGCTGTCCTTTTTGCGTGTGGCGCCGAAACGGATCGGCGTCTTGGGATTCCGGGGGAGGATTTGTCGGGCAGTCACACGGCCACGTCGTTCGTCGGGTGGTATAACGCGCACCCGGATTACCGACACTTGACGTTCGATCTCTCGCACGAGGTGGCCGTGGTGATTGGCGTTGGGAATGTGGCGATGGACGTGGCGCGGGTACTGAGCAAGACCGTGGACGAACTGCGGCACACGGACATCGCCCAACATGCGCTGGATGTATTGGCGGAAAGCAAGATCCGTGAGGTGCATGTCATCGGGCGGCGCGGCGCCGCGCAAGCGGCATTTACCCCGGCGGAATTGAAAGAGATGGGCGAACTCGAAACGTGTGGGCCGGCGGTGCGGGCTGAAGAGCTTGTACTGGATCCCGTAAGCGAACAAGAAGCGCAGATAGACCGGAACAAACTGCGTAACCTCGAGCTTCTTCGAGAATTTGCCGGGCGTGAAGCGGGCGCCAAACCGAAGCGGTCCGTGTTCAGGTTCCTGTTGAGCCCGATTGAGATTCGCGGCGGCGTCCGGGTCGAGAGCCTTATATTCGAGAAGAACAAGCTGGTAGGAGACACGCCGTTCAAACTGAAGGCGCTGGGGACAACGGAAACCGAAGAGTTGGCTTGCGGGCTTATTTTCAGGAGCATCGGCTACCGCGGGATACCGATTCCCGGCGTGCCGTTCCACGATAGCTGGGGTCTGTTTCCGAATGTGGAGGGCCGCATTACGGAAGATGGGCAGGTGGCGCCGGGTCTTTATGCGGCGGGCTGGATCAAGCGCGGGCCTTCGGGGAGCATCGGCACCAACAAACCGGACAGCCTCGAGACGGTGAAGCACCTGCTCGATGATGTGCCGCATCTGACGCCTTGCGCCGAGCCGAGCACGGAGGCCGTGCTGCGGCTTTTGCAGGAACGCGGCGTGCAGGTGGTGTCGATAGAGGGCTGGCGCAGGATTGACGCGGCGGAGGCCGAGCGCGGCAAGGCCTACCAGAAGCCGCGCGAGCGGTTTACGCGCATCGAGGAAATGCTTGAGGTTCTGGGAGGATGACGGGGGAGGGACGGCAGGGACAGCAGGGACGAAAAGGACGCAAGGGACAGAAAAGGCGAACAAGAGGCCAAGCCGCAGCATCCGGGCAGTTGCTTGGCGAGCGCGTGTCCACGGGTTGGACATCTTCGCGCAAATGACGGACAATAGATGGTGGAGGTGTACTCATGGAACATCGGATATCAGTTAATCCGCAGATTCGTTTTGGAAAGCCATGCGTGTCGGGTACTAGAATTGCGGTTCAAGAAGTCTTGGAATTAGTTGAGGCGGGGATTTCGTTTTCTGAAATCATAGAAAAGTACTATCCGGATCTCTCCGTGGAGGATATCCGGGCCTGCATACAATTTGCCATCAACATTATCGCTGCTGAGGAAATCCACGTTTCAGTCGCGAAATGAGATTTCTCCTCGATCAAAACGTGTACGCTCTTACGGTGACGCTTCTGAGTCAGTGGGGGCACGACATAGTCCTGGCGAAGGAAATCGGTCTCGCGGAAGCCGCAGACCCGGAGCTACTGGCTAGCGCAAATGCAAACGGCAGGATTCTCGTAACGAGGGACAGGGATTTCGGACAGCTTGTATTCAACCAGAAATTGAAAGGGGGCGTCATCTATTTGCGTATCCCGTCCTGCACTGAAAACAGCGTGCACGATGAGTTGAGGAAGGTATTGCTGCTGTATCACGAAGCAGAATTAGAGAAGGCCTTTGTGGTTGTGGAGCCTGGTGGTCATCGTTTCCGCAGAATCGCTGACTGAGGGCCGCAGCTAGGACGTGAAGCTGACGACCGATGGGGGGATCATGTGTTTAATTAAAAGTCTTGGTTTCATTGCAGTGATCCAGCTATCTGCTGCGTGCCAGGACTTGCTATCTTGCATACTTGTGGACAACGTCTGGTCCGGCCACCCCGTGGGGTTTGCGCTGTTGACGGATGCGCCGCGGCAGTATGTGGGATACTACGACGCGGAGCGGCGGATGGTGATTGCGCAGCGTTCACTTGATTCGATGGAGTGGGCGCGGCAGGTCTTGGACGAGACGCTGGAGTGGGACAGCCACAACTACATCGAGATGGCGCTGGATGCGACCGGGAACCTGCATGTCTCCGGCAACATGCACGGTCATCCGCTGAAATATTTTAGGACGCTCGTGCCGTATGACGTGACCACGCTCGAACGCGTGCCGGCAATGGTGGGGAAAGACGAAGCGAAAGTGACCTATCCGTTTTTCATGAAAGGGCCGCAGGGGGAATTGATTTTCAAGTATCGCGACGGGAGCAGCGGCTCGGGGAATGAGATTTATAATGGGTATGACGCAGCGTCACAGCAGTGGCGGCGCTTGATGGACACACCGCTGGTGGACGGCGAGGGCCAGCGCAATGCGTATTTCGATGGGCCGGTGCTGGGGCCGGACGGCTACTATCATCTCGCGTGGGTGTGGCGGGAGACACGGGACTGCGAGACGAACCACGACGTGACCTATGCGCGCAGCCGCGATTTGCAGCATTGGGAAAACAGCCACGGCACGGTGTACACGCTGCCTATCACGCTGGCCACGGCGGAGATTGTAGATCCGGTGCCGGTGGGCGGCGGCCTAATCAATGGCAACGTGCGGCTGGGCTTTGATGCCGAAAAGCAGGTGGTGATTTCCTATCACAAGTACGACGCGCAAGGGAATTCGCAAGTCTCCAACGCGCGCCTGGAAAATGGCGCTTGGCTCATTTCTCAAATTACGCATTGGGAGTTCCGCTGGAATTTCCAGGGGCCTGGGGCGATTCCCTTCGAGGTTCACGTAGATCCTATTCAGATTATGGATGATGGGAGCACGACCCAGGAGTGGAGCACAAAAGAAAACGGCAGAGAGCGCTGGCGGCTGGATCCGCAGACGCTGGCGCTGATCGAGCGAATGGACTTGCCCTCCAAGAGGCCTAGTGGGGAGGCCGTCCGCTCAAGTTTTCCGGGCATGCAAGTGCGGAGCGAGAAGGACACTGGCGCGTATGTAGTGGATGGGAAGAAATACGTGCTTCGCTGGGAGTCGTTAGGGCCGAACCGGGACCGGGCACGGGAGAAGCCGTGGCCTGAAGCATCGGGGCTGGAAGTGTGCCTTGTTGCCAACGGCGACCCGCATTGAATCCCAGGTCTGCTGGAATCGGGCGGATCAGTCGGATCAGACCGATCGGACGTTTTGGCGCAGTGGATCAAGGTGGGTTACAGGCGGTACAGCATCAAGTAAATGACGACCCCGGTCACGGAAACGTACATCCACACGGGCCAGAGGTAGCGGGTGATGCGGGTGTGGGTGCTGAACTTGCCGCGCCAGGCGAAGTAGACAGCGGCGAGGATGAAGGGGACCATGAGGCCCGCGAGGGGAATGTGGGTGAGAAGGATGGCGAAGTAGAGGAGGCGCAGGGGACCTTGCCCTTGGTAGGGGGTGCTGCCGGCGTGGGCATGGTAATAGAGGTAGCACGACAGGAAAGCGGCACTGGACACGAGCGCGCAGACCATCATCCAGGTGTGGACGCGCTGGTTGTGGCGCAACTTGATGGCGATCCAGCCCGACAGCAAGAAGCAGGTCGCAATGAAATTCAGCGTGGCGTTGACAGCGGGTAAGTCATTGACAGTCATGCGGGCGCTCCCGTGAGTAATTGCTGAATCGCACGTTCCATCTCGAGCACCTCCAAATCGTCGGTGCCGGTGTAGTAGCCGCGGATCTGACCTTGCTGATCGACGAGGATGAAGCGCGTGCTGTGGATGATCGGCTGGTCGACGGAACCCACCTTGAAGCCATCAACCGCCAGCCTGGAGATCTCTTCGATGGGCCCGGTCAGGAAATGCCAGCGCTCGAAATTGGCAGCGTATTTCTCGCCATAGGCGCGTAGGCGCTCTGGCGTGTCCGTCTCGGGATCCACCGAAATGGAGACGAAGTGCAGGCGCTGCTCGGTGGGAAAGGCCAACTGGACCTTCGAAATGGCGGCGCTCATGATGGGACAGGGCCCGGCGCAGGAGGTGAAGAAGAAGTCGGCGATCCAGACTTTGTCTGCAAGTAGGGCGCTGTCGAAGGACGCATCTTCCTGGCTGGTGAGGGCGATTTTCGGGGCCTGCCCCAGGATGGGCAGGGGTTCGCGTTGCGGTGCGAGCGCCGCGTTGTGCGAGAACAGGATCACAAAGGCCAGGAACACCGCGCCGGCCACGCCGAAGAGCAGGCTGATGTATTTTACATTTCGCATGTACGGTACCTCCCCCGGCAATGGACGGAATGGACAGAATGGACGAATTCATGCTTCATTTTAGGTATGAATCCACCAGAATCAGGAGCAGCAGCACGGGCAGATAGATGACGGAGACGCGGAGTACTTTGCGCGCGTCGAGCGTGGACTCGCTGACGCGCCAGCGCACGCAGGCGGCCAGAAACCAAAACCCGATCACTAGTGCGCCGAAAAAATAGAACCAGCCGGTCATGCGCACGAATGTGGGCCAGAGCGAAACGGGGATCAGGATGAGCGCGGCGGAGAGGCTTTGCCGGAACGTGCTCTTACCGTCGGGCTGGACGACGGGCAGCATCTTGAAACCACCCCGGACATAGTCGTCGCGGAACATCCACGCAATCGCGTAGAAATGCGGGTGTTGCCACAAGAACAGGATAAAGAACAGCACCCAGGCACCAAGTTCCAGTCGGCCGCTGACGGCGGCCCAACCGATCATCGGCGGGAGCGCGCCCGGCACCGCGCCGATGGGCGTGTTCAGCCAGGTCACCTTCTTCATTGGCGTGTAGATGAGGACGTAGAGCAACGCGCTGCTCAGGGCAAGCGCCGCAGCGAGGGCATTGGCCCGGAAATACAAGACCGCGCCGCCGGCGATGATGAGCAGCCCGCCATAGAGGAGCGCGACCCACGGACGCACAAGCCCCATGGGCAAGGGGCGGTTGCGCGTGCGATCCATGAGCGCGTCGACGTCGCGTTCAAGGTAGTGGTTCAGCACGCCCGCGCCCGCGGAGGCGAATCCAGTTCCGATGAGGGTGAAGAGCAGGAGATCAATGGGCTGAATGCCATTGCCGCCGCCCAGCGCGAAACCAAGCGTCGTCGTCACCAGGACCATGGTCATGATCCTGGGCTTGGTTAATTCGACGTAAGGGCGGAAAACGGAGGCGGCCATGGAGTGATATTGATCTCAGGTTGACGCCGGGTCTAACGAGGCGAACGCTATACCCTCCTCATGCAGCAATTCGCCTTCAAGGGGCAAAGCGCGCAGGGCGAGTATTACGGCCACGCCCAGCAGCGCGGCGCCGGTCATCACGTGGAGGCTGGTCAGCAGCGGCAGTTTCACGGTCCAGACGGTGAACGCGCCTAGTGTGAACTGGAGCAGCACGACGCCAAGCAGCAGCAGCGCCGTCTTGTATACCTGCGGCCCTCCTTGGCGGCACGATCTGGCAGTGAGGAACACCCAGATGACCGCGGCAGTCACGGCCAGTGCGCCCAGGCGATGCGCGAAATGGATGAGCATTTGCGTAATCGTGACCGGCGGCAGGTCTACGCCGCGGTAATAGGCGTGCTCGAAGCGCCAGTCGTTCACCCACTGCAAGGTATCCTGATTGAAAACAGGCAGGATGCGTCCGGCTGTGGCCGGAAAATCTGGTATGGCGAGACCCGCCTCCGTGTGGCGCATCAACGCGCCGAGAAAAAGCTGCACGTAAATCAGCGCGATCAGCAGCACAGTCCGGTTGAACACCCGGATGCCGGGGGTAAGGACGGCTTCAACGGGCGGCATGTCAATGTAGCCGACACGGCCTTTTTCATCCCCCCCTATTGCCGCGCCCTGATCGTCATCCTCATCGAGATCGATTGCTGCGCCCAAGGCAAATGTCACGGCAGCGCCCCGGCGCTTGTACTCGCGCGAGAGACCGTAAGCGATGATGCAGGTGATCAGGAAGAAGGTCTGCGCCAGGATCGCGTGGGAACTCGAGACCGCGACGGGGAGGTTGTACCAGACGGTTAAGCCGCCAAGCACGGCCTGCAGGAGTACGGAGAGGACGGCGAGCCAGCCGAGGACTTTCATCCAGCGGCGGCGTTCCGCGATGGTTAGCCAGACGGCGAGCACGACGGTCAATGCCGCCACGGTGCCCGCGAAAAGACGGTGGAAGTGTTCATGGAAAATGCCGCCCGTCCATTGAGAAATGGGGTAGGTGATGGGGTTCTGGCCGTAGGTCAGGGGCCAGTCGGGGACA
This sequence comes from Candidatus Hydrogenedentota bacterium, assembly GCA_016182645.1. Lineage (GTDB taxonomy): Bacteria > Hydrogenedentota > Hydrogenedentia > Hydrogenedentales > JACPGD01 > JACPGD01. The sequence continues at coordinate 11,627 of JACPGD010000237.1, forward strand.
GACAGACCGGCGTCGTGGCTCTTGACCTGGCCTCCGAAAAAGATGAGCAGGAGCGTGGCGAGACAGACGAGTTTTGAGAAGCGGCGAAGCCAGGCCCTGTCTGCCGGAACGTCAAGGGGATGGAGAGGTGCAGTCATCGTGTGAGTTCCAAAATTGTCGTCTTATTCTTAGGTCTTATAGGTCCCATAGGTCGTATAGGTCCTATCAGCGATGAAGGGCAAGAAGTCCATTAGAGGCGGCCGAAGTGAGGTTCCCCCGCGTCAGCCTAATGCTACCGCTCTTGCAGCCCATTACTCAAAGAAGGAATCGTACTCTTGGGAATCCGCCGCGGGGGCGTTCTCCTTCAGCCAAGCCTCAAACGCCTGAGGCGTCAATACTTCAACAACACCGCGCATGGAAAAATGCCCCTGGCCGCACAATTGCGCACAGACGATCTCGAACTGGCGTTGGGGATTTTTCTTGATGCGCTGGAATGCTTCGGTGGTCATGGTGGGGGTGAAGCGCACGGGGATGACCATGCCGGGAATAGCGTCCTGCTTCACGCGGAACTCCGGCAAGGCAAAGCTGTGCACCACATCCTTACTGCTGAGATAAATCGTGACGGACTTGCCAACAGGCAACACCAGTTGGCCGCGCTTGACGATATCATCTTTACCATATGGATCGTCGTGATCCAGGCCCAGGGGGTTGTTCACATCGTCGACGAGATACGGGTCGTCGTGATCCAGGCCCAGGGGGTTGTTCACATCGTCGACGAGATCAAGGCGGGCGGCGCTGAAGATGCCATCCGGGCCGGGATAATGGATGTTCCACTGGTACTGCTGCGCGACGGCGCGCACGCGCAGTTCCTCCGGGCCGGGCCCCGGCAGCGCGGTGACTTGGCGGGTGAAGAAGGGGATGGACAGCAACACCAGCAGGCCGACCTCCGCGCCGAAAACGATGACCTCCACCACGTGAGCGCGGTGGCTGCGCGCGCCTTCATGATTGGCCACGGGCTGGCGCTTCCGGCGGAAGCGGCAGAGGACATAGACAAAATACAACAGCCAGCCGCCGACCACCGCCAGAATGAGGGCATGCTCCAGCAGCAAAAGCTGGTCGATCTTCGCCCCGTGCTCGGAGGCCAGTGTAGGAAGTAACTGCTCCATTAAAGCCTGGCCCCCTCGGAAGCGCGCAGACGCAAAATCAGCACGGACAGGAAGATTCCAGCAATCATCAATACGCCCAAGGTGACACCGAGCAAGGCGCCAATCGCCGCGTTCATTCCCTGTGTCTGGGCGTCGTCGGGACGGCCGAAACAGGTGGCACAGGCGGCGGCCGTGGGCGGAAACGCGGCGCAGGCGGCCAGTGCAATCAGATATAAACTGTATACAAACCGATTCATATCACCAAAATCCTACTTCGTCGAGCCGACGCCAGAACACGACGCCATGCACTATTAGGGCGAAACAAGCGGCAAGCGCGGCGACGGACTCGGCGAGGAACACGAGGGACCCTTCGCGCAGCCACGCGGCGGCGGCCCAGGCCGCGTAGGCAGATAAAAACAGACAGAAAATGATTAATGATACAAGATAACCGAGCTTAAGCGACATTCGCCCTTCTCCGATTGACACTGTCCAGTCGAGTCTGCGCTACCGCTCAGTGCCGCGCTCGGCGAGCGCGGCACTACTTAGAATAAATACACCATGGTCATGAACACCACCCACATCACGGCTAGAAACTGCCAGTAGAGGCCTAGGCATTCCAGCCGATTCATATAGGCCGCCGCGTCGCGGAAGAGTTTTCGCTGTCCCGAGACGAGATAGTAGAAAGACAGGAGGACGCCGGCCAGGACATGGAAGCGCTGCAAGCCGGACAGGAGATAGTACATCCCATAGAAATTGCTGGTGGCGGCGTTGATGCCGCGGCTGGCCACGGCGCTGTGTTCCATGGCGATGAGGAGGACGGCAATCGCGCCGCAGGCGACTACGCCGCCAAGCCAGCCCCAGGGTTTGCCTCCCTGATCCACGCGCAGGACGGCCCAGGTCTGCGCACTACAGGCGGCCGCGCCGAGCAGAACCAGGAGGCTGAAGAAGCTGTAGCCGAGCGGCAACGCCTGCGCCCCGGCAGGCCAATCGTCGCTCGCGGTGCGCAGAAAGACATAACTCGAGTAGAGCGCGCCGAAGAACATCGTTTCCGCCGCCAGGAAGAGCCACATGCCCAGTTTGCCATTGTAGAGGCCGGTATCCAGGCGTGGTTCCGTAGCCGGCGTATCCTGCCCCGTTTCGGGAGCTTCCACGTTACCTCCAGTTGATCCGACGGCGCCACGAGCGGGGCTGGAAGCCCCGGCTACGTCCTTCCATTGCGGGGTGAAGTCTTCGAGAGCTCCGGGGACGCTGTATTCGTTCGGGCCGCGGAACGCTTTGGGCGGTTCGGCGAAGTTACCGTCGCGCAGGGGAGGCGTGGGCGCGAACCACTCGAGGGTCGTCGCGTGCCACGGATTCTCGGGCGCTTTCTGGCCGTGCCGCAGGCTGCGGAAAAAGTTGTAGATGAAGACAAGCTGCACCACCGCCAGCGCGAAGGCCGAGTGCGAGGCGGCCTTGTTGAGGAAGAAGACTTCCTGGCCGTGGGCGTAGCTCATACCGCCGTCGTAGAGCCGGCGCGACACACCCGCGAGACCCTGGAAGAGCATCGCCATAAAGATGACGTTCATGAAGAGGAGCGTAGGCCAGAAATGGAGGTGCGCCAGGCGCTCGTTCATCAGGCGGCCAGTCACCTTCGGGTACCAGTGATAAATGGCCGCGAAAATGGCGAAGAGGGTGCCCGGCGCGACGATGTAATGGAAGTGCCCGATCACGTAGTAGGTGTCGTGCAGCGCGATGTCCGAGGCGGCCAAGGCCAGCGGCAGACCGGTGAAGCCGCCAATGCCGAACATGGGCAGAAACGCGAGGGCATACATCATCGGCGGCGTGAAGCGGATCGAGCCGCCCCAGAGCGAGACGAGCAGCGCGCTGGCGATGATGAGCGACGGAATCGAGACGATGACGGTGGTCATTTGAAAGAAGCTGCTGAGGACCGTACCCATGCCGGTGAGATACATGTGGTGTGCCCAGACGAGCATCGAGATGAACGCCATGAAAATGGCGGCGCCGACCATACCGCGGTAGCCCCACAGCGACTTGCGCGTATTGTTGGTAATGATTTCGGCGAGGATTCCGAAGGCCGGCAACACCAGGACGTAGACTTCGGGGTGGGCGAGGAACCAGAAGAGATGCTGCCACAAGAGCGCGCTGCCGCCGCCGCTGACTTGAAGGACTTTGTCGCTGACGACAAGGCCGGACGGGAGGAAGAAGCTTGTGCCACGCAGCCTATCCATCAGCATGAGCACGGCGGCGGCCGCGAGCGGCGGAAAGGCCAGAAGGAGCAGAAATGCCGTGACCAGTTGCGTCCACACAAAATAGGGCAGGCGCAGAAACGTCATGCCGACGGTGCGCGATTGAACGATGGTGACAATGATATTGATGCTAAGCAACAGATTGGACACGTAAATGAACGCGAGCCCCAGGAGCCAATACGTTTGGCCGGCGTGTTCCACCACGGCCAGCGGCGGATAGCCCGTCCAGCCGCTGTTTGTGGGGCCGCCCGGCGCGAAGAAGCTCGCCAGAAGCGTCAGCGTTCCCGCCCAGTAGGCCCAGAGACCCAGCAGGTTGAGGCGGGGAAAGGCCATGTTCGGCGCGCCTATCATCAGCGGCACGAGATAGCCGCCCAGCGCGCCCACGACAAGCGGCACCACGGCGATGAAGATCATGAGCGTGCCATGCATCGCGCCCAACTGGTTGTAAAAGTCGGGCAACATCACGCCGTTCGGCAGCCACGGATGGTTCTCGCTGAAAAGATGTTTCGCGAGGGGCAGCGCTTTGCCGGGATAGGCCAGTTGCCAGCGCATCGCGACCATGAAGAGGAATGCGAGCAGCAGCATGCTCAGGGCCGAGAGCGCATAGAGCAACGCGATGGTCTTGTGATCCGTCGAGAACGGCCAGGACCACCAGCGACCATAGGCCGCGTCACGGCGTTGAGTTGTCTGCACTTCAAACATGGACGGACGCCACTTCATCCCACGGGAGGAAAGCGAGGCAGTTCGGCACCCACCACAGCGCCTTCAGGACCCCGAAGGAAAAAGAAAAGACGCTCCCACATGGGAGCGTTCCTTGTGCGAATACTACACTTGCAATCTGTTGCATGTCCAATCGGACTTCCGTAACGACATGATCCGTGACTTGGCATCAGAATCAGACGGCCTCCGATTTCCTTTCATGAAATCACAAATTCCTGTTTCGGGCCGTCCGCGTGGAGTACATATTCATTCAATATGTCTCTACCAATGAGACACTCGCTTGCGTCGGTCAGGAGCACTTTCGCGGTTCGCACAATTCCTGCCGCCCAAGGCAATTCAATTTTTAGATAAAACATCTGTCGCACGGAATAATCTTGATCAAATGCACCTCTCGCCCGCACGAGGCCCGCAAGTGTCAGCCCAAGTTCGGACCGGAGTGCCAGCGGGATTGCACTTGCCGATGCGCCTGTATCAACTTTGGCCGATAGAGTTGTCTCGGACCGCAAATCCAAACTGTAAAGTCTAATCGGTACAATTAAAGCCGGGACCGAATGGGCGCGACTATAATTGTATATCATATTTCGACCACCTCGGGAGAGGGCAAATCCACGTGCGGGTCTTCATTGGAGACTAATCCGATGAAAACGATTTCGTTTGGAATTTGGCTTGATATTCTCTCAACAAGGTCCATTTCATTCGAATCGGCGTCCACCACTTGCTTATTTAAGATTGCCACATATCGATCTTTATACGCCGGATCCACGATTAGAGATTTCTTTATGGACTCGAAGTGTTCCTGCTCCTGTTTAAGTTTGGCAAGGACGGAATCGTGGCCCTGCGTCTCCAAGACTTGAAGTCCTTCAAGATGCAGCCGAAGATCACGGAGTCCTTTCTCAAGGCCAGCTAATGTGTGGGAAATACTTGACAGATCCGACCTGCTTATTGTCTCACCATCAGACCCGCATTCCGTATGCGGTGCAAGCTTTCTGGGGGCCCCGGTGCTCATGGTTTGCTTTTCGTAATATCCACTCAGCCACAATGACGTATCGCCGTCGAGCAAGAGATTCTCTGGACCCATACTATCATTTTTTCGCTCGGAATTGCACTGGGGAAACTTGGAATTCTGCCGACCCCATCAAGTCTGGGTACTTCCGGGTTGCCATGCCCCGGGCGCGTCGAAGGACAAAGCCAAGTCGCACACCCAGTCCCTGTCAGCCGGGGGTATGGCAACCCCCGGCTACCCGGAAGAGATTTCAGCCCTTGCGCTTGTATTCGAAGGTGAAGTCCTGGGTGGCGGCGCCGTCTGCGGGAACGGTGACGGTGGCGGTTTGCGTGCCGAGTTTTTCGTGCCAGGCTTCGATGGTATAGTCGCCAGCGGGCAGGCCTTCAATGGTGAATTTGCCGTCCTTTTCGGTGACGGCGAAGAAGGGGTGATCGACGACGGTGCAGTAGGCGCGCATCCAGGGGTGGACGTCGCACTTGATGGGGAACATGTCCTCGACTTGATCGAGCTTGACCTCGATCTCTTGCAGTTCTTTGGGCATGCCGCGGTTCCAGGGCTTGTTCTTTTCCGGCAGGCCGTTGACGTTGTGCATGGTGCCGTCGGGGTTTTTCACCAGGAGTTGTTGGCCGAGGCGCACGACGAAGACATGTGGCTTGTAGACGCAGCCTTCCTGCGTCAACACAGCGGGTTCCTGCGGCAGGGGCCAGGTCTTACCGTCCGGCAATCCCTTGATCACGCGCACATAGATGTTGCCCATGGTTTGGCCTTCGCCCAGGATCAGGGCTTCATTGACGGGCGGTTCGCCCGGGTGCTTCGCATGACAAATGGGATCGGTACCCATATCAATCGGCCGCATCGGCGGGGCCTCACCTTGGAACTTGACCGTGCCGCTGATGCTGCCGGCAAACGCAGCGCCGGCACAGGCCCACACCAGGCAGGCGGTCATCAACATTCTAAACTTCAATGCGAACATCGTCACCACTCCTCTGTCGGGGAAAGAAAACGGCGGAAGGAACAACACTTTATCAGACACAGGGGAGGGGTTCAAAATATTGATTCCAATGGACGTAATGGACACGATGGACGGAGCGGACAAGAGGTGGATTTGCGCCCGCGCTTTGAATAGCGTTCTGTGCTAGGATTGGGAACGCGGGCGCCACGGGAAAGACCAAAGAGGGAAAAACCCTTGATAAAGAAACTTGTCTCAATCGCCCTTGTGGGCATTGTTTCATCGCTGTGCGGGGCCGCGGAATCCACGTCAGCACAGCGCGTGTTGCTCGTTGTGCTGGACGGTCTCCGTCCAGATTATGTGACCGTGGAGCGCATGCCGAATCTGCACGCACTGGGTGAGCGCGGGGTGTTTTTTGAGGAGCACCATTCGACGTTTCCGACGGTGACGCGGGTGAATGCGACGTCGATCGTGACGGGCGCCTACCCGGAACGGCACGGCATCATGGACAATACGGTGTATTTTCCAGAGGTGGATCCGGACCGCGGCCTGAGTACGGGCGACCACGCGAATCTGGAGCGGATTATGGCGGCGACGGGCGGAAAGCTCTTGACGGCGCCGGACCTCGGCGAGGTGCTCAGCAAGGCGGCGAGGGCGCTGTTCGTGGGCAGTTCGGGTTCGAGCGGCTCGGCGTTCTTGCTCAACCACCACGTATACAACGGTGTGATTGTTCACAATGACTACGTTCTGCCTGAGGAGGCAGAGGCGAAGGTCCTTGAACTGATTGGCAAGGCGCCTGAAGAAGGCCTCCCGAACGCGGGGCAGAATCACCGCGCCGTTGATGCCTATCTGAAGGTTGGCCTGGATCACGTCTCCGCGCCGGTATCGATTCTGTGGATTTCCGATCCGGACCACACCGCGCACGACAAGGGCATTGGCGATCCAGTGACGGAGGAAGCGCTGCGGGCGGTGGACGGGGAGGTAGGGCGGATTGTCGAAGGATTGAAGCAGCGGGGGCTTGACGTAACCACGAACATCCTGGTGACCTCGGATCATGGATTTGCCACGTATGGCGGGAAGGCGAATGCATCCGCCGTGGTGAAAGAGTTCATGGAGAAGTCCGGCCATCAGGCGAAAGATGCGGTGATTGCCGGGGCGGGAATATACCTGAAGAAAGACCAGGAGACATTGCTTCCGGCGCTGGTGCAGCGGCTGCAAGCGGAGCCTTGGGTCGGGGCAATCTTCACGGCGGGGGAGGCGGGTTCGGATCAGGGGGGCGTGCCGGGGACGCTGAGTATGGAGTTGGCCCGCGAGGCGCATGCACGCGCGCCGCACATTCTCGTGTCGCCGATGTGGAGCGATGAGAAGAATGCGCACGGCTGGCCCGGGACGACCGATCTGCCGGGCGTGGCGGGGCACGGGAGCGCGGGCCGCTGGGAAGTGCACAATACGTTGATTGCGGCGGGACCGGCATTTAAGCAAGGAATTCGCAGCAGCGTGCCGAGTCACAATGTGGATCTCGCGCCAACGATCCTGAACCTTCAGGGCTTGATCGCACCGGATTCGATGCAGGGGCGCGTACTCGAGGAGGCGCTGGCGGGCGGGCCCACGCCAGAGAGTGTGGCGGTGGAGAAGCGGACGCATCAGGCCAGCACGACGCTGGCGGATGGCACAAAATATGAGGCGGAACTGGCGGAGTCGGTGGTGCAGGGGAAGACGTACTTGGACTTCGCGCGGGCGGTGCGAGGTGGCGGAAAATGAACGAGTAGTGCAGTGCTCGCCGAGCGCGGCACTTCCGGGGACACTGGGTTCACAAGCGGAATTGGGGTTAGAGTGCAAGTTGAGTGCCGCGCTCGGCGAGCGCGGCACTACTTGAAAACAGAAAGGGGGAACAAATGCGCACCAGACTTTCTCGCAGGACTTTCTTGAAGGGGGCAGCCGCGCTGGCCGTGGGGCCGACGATTCTGCCGGCTTCCGTGTTTGGGCAGAACGCGCCGAGCAATCGGATCACCATGGGGATCATCGGGTGCGGGGGGCGCGGGCGGAACCACTGCTCCGAGATCTACCATCAGCGTGAGCAGGTGCAGCTTCTCGCGTATTGCGACGTGAACGCGGCGCACCGCGCGAAGATGCACGCGATGACCCACGAGATGTATCAGAACGATGATCGCGCGGAGCACAACGACTTCCGCGAGCTGATCGCGCGCGATGACATCGACGCCGTGAGCATTGCCGTGCCCGATCACTGGCACGCGCTGATCGCCGTGGCGGCGGCGCGCGCCGGGAAGCACCTGTACTCGGAGAAGCCGTTGGCCTACAGCATCGCCGAGGGGCGGGCGATGGTGGATGCGGTAAACGAGCACAAAGTCGTGTTTCAGCACGGCACGCAGCAACGCTCGGCGGAGCAATACCGGCATGCGTGTGACCTGGCTCTAAACGGATACCTGGGCGCGGTGCACACGTATAAGGTCGGCTCGCCCTTTGGAATTCAGGGCGGCAGCACGGCGCCTGCGCCGGTGCCCGAGGGGCTGGACTATGATCTCTGGCTTGGGCCGGCACCCTTCCACGAGTACACCGACGGACGCTGCAGCGGGGATGGCGGCGTGGGGTGGTATCACATTCGCGACTACTCCGGCGGCTGGATTACGGCGTGGGGCTCGCACGATCTCGACATTCCACAATGGGCGAATGGGACCGATCACACCGGGCCGGTCGAAGTGGAAGGACGCGCGGAGTTCGCGGCGAACGGCGTGTACGACACCGCGTGGAAATGGCACGTGGAATCGAAATATGCGGACGGGAAGAAGCTGATCTACACCAGTGAGGACGAGAACCCGCACGGTATCCGCATCGAAGGCAGCGACGGCTGGGTCTTCGTGAACCGGGTGGTGATCAAGGCCGAGCCGGAATCGTTGTTGAAGATTCAGTTCAAGCCGGAAGACAAACGCGTCGCTGTGAGCGACAGCCACTTCGGAAATTTCTTCGACTGCATCCGCAACGGCGGTACGCCTGTCGCGCACGCCGAGGCGGCACACCGCTCGACGACGATCGGTCACCTCTGCAACATCGCGGCGCGGACTGGGCGCAAGGTGCAGTGGGATCCGGAGAAAGAGCAGATTGTGGGAGACGAGGAGCAAGCGGGGATGTTGGCGCGGCCCATGCGCGCGCCGTGGAAGATTTGAGGAGGCTGTAGACCGTAGACCGTAGGCTGTAGGAAGAAGCACAGAAAGGGGGCGACAGAGAATGAAGAGCAAGACTGAAAACGGCCTCAGGGTAGCCGGGGGTTGCCACACCCCCGGCAGATATGTGCGAGTGACTTGGGGTTTGCAGCAGTATCCCAGAGCGGGGGGTGTGGCAACCCCTCGCTACTGGCTGCCCAGACTTTTCCTATCGCTCTGGGCGATTGCTGCGTATGCCGCGCCGGTGAACTCACCCAACGGATACAATACGGTTGCTTATCTGGATTGCGGCGCGGCGCGAGAGGCATCCGAGGTCAGCGCGGCGCGGATCCGGCAGATTTCCGGCGAGACGCTGACGTTTCCAGGCGTCGAGGGTCCGCTGGGCACGGCGGCCATGGACCCACGGCAGCTCGAGTTTGAGGTGAGCGGGCTGGAGCCTGTAGCACAGTATGTGCTCGCATTCACGTGGTGGGACGTGGACAAGCTGGGGCGGCGGCAGAGCGTGTACCTGCGCCTTGACGATGGTGTGCGCGTGCCGCTGTTGCGTGACGCGCTGGCGGCGGCCTTCCACAAGGGGGAGTCGACGTGGTCGCAGGTGCTGCTGCCGCTACCGGCGGAATACGTGCGAACGGGGAGTGTGTCTTTGGAGTTTGCCAGAGAAGCCGGCCCAAACGTGGTGGTGCAGGAACTGTGGGTGCTGAAGAAGGCGGACAATGTGGCGCGCAAGCGCGTTCTCATTGTCACCGGTGACGATTATCCGGGGCACTTGTGGCGGGAAACGGGGCCGGAATTGGCCAACATATTGCGCCAGGACCCGCGGCTCGAGGTGAGCATCACGGAGACGCCGGCGATTTATGGTTCGCCACTGATGGCGCAGTACGACGCGACGGTCCTGCACTTCAAGGACTACGCGGAGCGGTTACCGTTCGATGCGCAGGCGTGGAGCGGGTTGCAGAATCATGTGGAGGGCGGCGGTGGATTGATCATTGTGCACTTTGGTTGCGGCGCGTTTCAGGAGTGGCCGGGATTCGAGGAAGTCGCCGGGCGCGTCTGGGACCCGCAACTGCGCGCGCATGATCCTTATGGGCCGTTCACCGTGCGCATGTCCGATCCCGCGCACGCGATTACGGCGGGGATGCAGGACTTCCCGACGGAAGACGAACTCTATACGTGCCTCAAGGGCGCAAAACCCATCAGCGTGCTCTGCGACGCCGTTTCAAAGGTGGATCAGAAACCCTACCCGATGGCCTTCGTGCACACGCTCGGCGCGGGCCGCATCTTTCATTGCACGCTCGGCCACGACCACAACGCCTTCCTACAGGACGGCGCCCGCACCCTCTACCGCCGCGCAGTGGCGTGGGCCGTAGGGCTGGCGCCGGACTGAAGTACATCATGGTTTCTTATTTCAATTCAGGGTCCCTGCGGTCCCTGTTGTCCCTGAAGTCGTTGCCAGCTTTAACGCATCCTCCGGGTCGCTTACAATGACGCGCGGAGAGTTATTTGGTTGGGAGGGAGTCGGGTGGCAGGGCGTGAAAAGACACTTCGCCGCGTGTACCAGGTGCAGGACATCATCGCCGCGATGGAGCGCTGGGCGCCGGCGGCGCTGGCGTATGAATGGGACCGGGCGGGGTTGCACACAGGAGCGCCGGATGACACAGTGAAGAAGGTGGTGGCGTGCCTGACGGTCACGGAGGCGGTGCTGGCGGGGGCGCGCAAGGCGCAAGCGGAGATGATTGTTTCTCACCACCCGCTGATCTGGGAGCCGCTACGCACCCTGCGCACTGATCAGCCCCAGGCAAGATTGTGCGTGGAACTCGCGGCGGCGGGCATTGCCTGCTTCTCCGCCCACACCAGTCTGGACGTGGCGCCGGGCGGCGTGAATGCATTGCTGGCGGCAAAACTGGGGCTGGAGCAGCCGCGCGTCCTGTTTCCCGCGCCGCAGGGCGCGCAGGTGAAGCTGGTAACGTTTGTGCCGGAGTCGCACCTGCGGGCCGTGCGTGACGCAATGGCCGCCGCAGGCGCGGGGGTGATCGGCGAGTATACTTATTGCAGTTTTTTCGCGCCGGGCACGGGAACTTTCTTGCCTTCGGCAAAGGCGGTGCCGTTTTCCGGACAGAAGGGCAAGGTGAATGAGGAGCCGGAACTCCGCCTTGAGATGCTGACGCCCAAGGCGTGGCTGGGGGACGTGTTGAAAGCGATGCGCTCCGCCCATCCCTACGAAGAGCCTGCCTACGACATTGTCACCCTCGAAAATCGGGACACTTCTATTGGGCTGGGCATGCGCGGCGAACTCCCGAAGGGGATGACGCTAGCCGCGTTGGCTCGGGAGGTGTGCCAAGCACTTGAGGTGTCGCATGTGCGGATTGTGGACGACCCGAAGCGGCGCGTACAGCGCGTAGGCGTGTTGGGCGGCTCGGGCGGCGGCGAAATCGCCAAACTGCCGCAGGATCTCGATGTCTATGTGACCGGCGATGTGAGGTATCATGATGCGTGGGAGGCCGTGGCGCGGGGCATCGCGGTGATTGACGCCGGCCACGGTGGGACCGAGAAATTCATCGCACCGGCCATCGCGGACTATCTGTCGCGGGAATTGCCCGGGCTGCGTACGCGCGCGATCAGCGAGCCGGACTTGTTCCGACCGGTACTGCGTCAGGAGTAACACGATGGCGGGAATTGTCTCACGCCGCTGGGCCGTGATTGTCCTCATTATCGCCTTGGGCGCGGTGTCGTTCATCGTCACCGTCGCCTACGGCATTCTCGGCGGTCCGCGCGCGGTGGTGCGCCTTGCGGCGCCGGGCGAAGTCCGGGTCGAGTTCGCCCAGAGCGGGGGCTACGCCATTTACCACGAGTACCCGCGCGCGCTGGAGAGTCGGCCTGGAGAGGTGCCGGAGAATATTGAAGGTTTGCGCGTGACCCTCCGCGACGCCGCGGCCGCCGAAGTCCCCCTGCGGCCCGCCACATCGCCCCGGCGCTATGCCGTGCTGGACGTGATTGGCGTGATCCTTTATGAGGCGGAGATTCCCCGGGCGGGCGCGTATCAGTTTTCGGCGGAGTATCCCGCGGGAACGGCGGGACCATCCACGCACCTCGTGATCAAGCGCAGCTATCGACAACAGGTGCGGGAAGCGCTGGGCCGCGGGGCGATTGTACTTGCAAGTTTCGTGGTGCTGCTCGGCGCGGTGCTCTTCAGTTTCAGCCGCCGGAAAGCCCAAGGAGAAGAGGTGGACGACGAGTTCGTGCTGTAGGCGCCGAGGCGCCAGCAGTTCCTTTGCGCTTGTTTATCGGACTGATCGGCCGGATCGGACTGATCGGTATGATGTTTCTTTGCAGGCACGAGCTGTTCCCAAGCTTGACATGCTTCCTTTTGCCTGCTGCCGCCATGGGCTGCTAGAGTAAAGCTTTGCGTTGCGATGGAAAGGAAGCAATTATCTCGTGGATCGTCCCCTCAAGATTTTGTTTGTTACGGCCGAAATGTCGCCCCTGATCAGTACGGGCGGTCTGGCGGAGGTGGCGAACGCGCTGCCGAAGGCCTTGCACGCGCGCGGACATGATGTGCGCGTGATCATGCCCTGTTTTCGCGAGATTCCCGAGGAACACCGGGGCGAGTCCTATTGTCTCTGTGTGGCGGACCTGGGCTCACGGGCGGAACATGGGGCGTTGCGGCGCTCCATGGTGCCCGGCACCGAGATTCCGCTGTACCTCGTCGAGCATGAGGGTTTTTTTGGCCGCGCCACGCCCTATGGGACCGGCGCCTCCGAATTCCCGGACAATGCCGAGCGCTTCTGTTTCTTCTGCCAGGCGGTCTTGCACGGGATTCCGCAGACGTGGTGGAAGCCGGACATTGTCCACTGCCACGATTGGCATGCGGCGTCCGTTCCAGTGTATTTGAGGAGCAAGTATCAGAAGGACGCCTACTGGGAAGGCGTCTCGAGCCTGCTGACGATTCACAATCTGGGATACCAAGGACAGTACCCCGCCGAGAAATTTGAAAACACGGGCTTCGACGACGAGCTCTTGTCGCCCGAATTCCTGGAATTCCATGGCGACCTGAACCTGCTGAAGGGGGGCATTGTCTTTGCCGGCCGGTTGAATACGGTGAGTCCGCGTTATGCGCGCGAAATCCAGACGCCGGAGTACGGCGCAGGCATGGATGGGGTGCTGCGCACGCGCCGCGATCATCTCACCGGTATTCTCAACGGCGTGGACTACGACACGTGGAATCCGGCCATCGATGGCATCATTGCGGCGCCTTACGCGCGGGACGCGCTGGCGGGGAAGCAGGCCTGCAAGAAGCGGCTCCAGGAAATGGCCGGCCTGCCTGTGAAGGACACTCCGGTGTTCGGTGTGGTGAGCCGGCTGTATTGGCAGAAGGGCCTGGACCTGGTAGTGGATGCCTTGGGCGACTTGATGAAGATGGACGTGCAGTTGGTCGTGCTCGGGAGCGGGGAGCCGGGCCTCGAGCGCCGCCTGCGTCAGGCCCAGCAGGAACATCCCGACCGCGTACACGTGCTGCCGAAATATGAGCAGGATCTCGCACGCCACGTTTTCGCGGGCAGCGATTTCTTTCTCATGCCCTCGCGCTATGAACCGTGCGGCCTGGGTCAGATGTATGCCTTGGCGTATGGCGCCGTACCGATTGTCCGGCGTACCGGGGGATTATCGGACACGGTGCGCGACGTGAACGGCGCCTCGCTCAAGGATGGCAGCGCGAACGGTCTGGTGTTTGTACCCCTGACGCCCGGTTCGATCGTGCGCACGGTGCAGCGCGCGATTGATCTCTACAACGCGCCCGACACGATGTTGCAGATCCGCCACACCGGCATGCGCCACGAGTACTCGTGGGACCGTTCCTCACGCGAGTACGTCGATTTGTATCGGCGGGCGATGGCCGGATGAGTCCGCAACGGGAAAGTGTGTCCCCCGAGTCACGTCCGGCACGGAGACCGGACGCTACCAAGGGGGTGGGCGATGGCCTGATGGAGGTGTCTCCCGAGTCACGTCCGGCACAGAGGCCGGACGCTATCGTGGGCGCTGGGTTGGCGGTGGTGACGCGGAGCGCGGAAGAAACGGAGGCCTTGGCACTGGGGCTGGGGCCGTTCATCCCGCGGGGCGCCGTTCTGGCCCTGTACGGTGATCTTGCGTCCGGCAAAACCTGTTTTGTGCGCGGCCTGGCCCAGTATTTTGCAGGGGGCACACCGATTCATAGTCCCACCTTCACCCTGATAAATGAATACGGACACGACCCAAAGTTGTACCATCTTGACCTGTATCGATTGTCCGGCCCGGAACAGTTGGCAGACCTCGGCTATGAAGAGGTATTCGATTCGGAGGAAATCTGCGCGGTGGAATGGGCGGATCGCGCGGCCGCATTGCTGCCGGCGGCGCGTGTCTGCGTGCATTTCTCCCACGCGGGCGGCGATGTGCGCAGAATCCAGATTGAGGACGGGGCGCAGGTGCTTCGTCCGGGTTGGCAGCAATGCCGCGCGACGGCGCGGGATAACTTATAGGACTTATGGTACCTATATGATTTATAGAGCAATAGCACGACTGCAATTCCCCCAGGGAGGCTTCAGGCTGGGCTGAACATTGTCTTACCGCGCGACTTTCCGCAGGTCTACGAGGAATTCCTGGGTGGTTTGGTAGCGGTCGTCCGGCTTCTTGGCGATGCTCTTCATGACTACCGCGTCCAGTTCCGGCGCGA
>JACPGD010000041.1 GCA_016182645.1 Candidatus Hydrogenedentota bacterium
AGTGCAATGCCTGCGGCGATTGCATCAACATCAATCCCAAAGTCTTCCAATTCAATGAGAAGAAGCAGGCGTATATCGTGAACCCGAAGGGCGGGCCCTACCGTGACATCGTGCGCGCCGCCGAGAAATGCACCTCCCACTGCATCCATCCCGGCACCCCCGCCGACCCGAGTGAAAAAGATGCGGCAAAGTGGGTCAAGCGTGCCGCCAAGTACAACGCATGATGCAGCAAAGAGCAGCCCGCGGCAGTGAGACGAGGCAATTGAAGTATATGTGGCTTCTTAAAAAATCGGCACCGTCACCCCGCAGCCACCTTGGGGAACGCGTGCAGGCCACCGCGCCGTTCTCCTGCCGCCGGCTGCCCTTTGCTGCTGAACTAATCGTGCCACTCTCACAACACGTGGGCGCGCCCGCCACACCGATTGTGCGCGAGGGCCAGGAAGTCGTTCGGGGGGAACCGATCGCGCGCGCCTGTGGGTTCTTGTCCGTGCCCATGCATGCACCGGCGACAGGCGTCATCCGCAAGATTGGCCCCGCGCCTCTCCCCGGCGGAACGGGAGGCGAAGCCATTCACTTGCGGGTGTATCCCGCCGCGACACAGGAGATCCTCTATGGCGCCCGGGTGCGGCCCGAAACACTGACGCCGAAACAGATTGTTCACGCGGTGCAGGACGCGGGTATCGTGGACGCCTGTGCTGAGATTGTGCCTGCCCACACCAAGCTCGTCCTCGAAGAGGGGCAAAGCATCGATACCGTGATTGTCAACGCACTGGGCCCTGCGCCCCTGTGCGCGACGACGCAGCACGTACTGTCCACGCAAGCCGCCCAGATTTCCCAGGGGCTCCGCCTGGCGCTGCAATCCCTCGGCGCCCAGCAGGGGCTTATCGCGGTTGCTTCGGGAAAATCGGTGGGCGCTTTGGCGCTGGCGAAAGAGTTGCCGAGTTGGGCGGAGTTTGATCTCCGCCCCGTCAGAGTGCAGTCCGACTCGGAAGTGGAAGAAAGACTCGTTCGCGCGCTTACGGGCCGAAAGATTCCTGCCGGCGCCAGTGCCGCCGCCGCGCGTTGCGTGGTGCTCAACATCCAGACAATTGCCCAGATGGGGGCCTTGCTCCCGCGCTCTCAGGGGCACATCGAAAACGTCGTCGCTGTTGCGGGCGCCAACGTGCCGCGGCCGGGACTATACGTGACGCCCTTAGGAACGCCCCTCCTCTTCATCCTGCGCCAGGCGGGCGTCAAGACGAAACACCCCCAGGTACTCCTGCGCCACGCCGCCGGACCGGATCTCCCGGCCCTCTCCCTGGACGCGCCGCTCACGAAAAGCCAGACCGGTCTCATCGTGCTGCCCGAAAACGCCGGCGCGAACGGCAAGAACAGGTTCTCCTAATACCCGCTGCTCATTTTACCGCAGCTTGGCTCTCCTCCCGGACAATGTACTCAACCAGTGGTTCATACTTCCCGTTTTCCAGCCTCATATCAATAAAAACGACTTCACTGGAGTTAGTTAAGGTTCGGGTGGGCGGGAACCGTGGACGGCCCACCCGATTACACTTTCACGCCCCTCTAAGGGTTGCTCCGTCACTGACAACCCTGAGCAATCGTGTACTAGAATGAAGCACACAAGTGTGCAGTTTGTCGAGCATACCGCCGTGGAGTGGCTGGAGAATACCGCGAGATGGGCAAATTTTCGCAGCTTGACGGCAATTCTTGGGGAACTGCTGCTCGCCGCAAATGGTATTAGACTTGCTACTGCCTTGCGGAGCCCCTTCAGCACGGCCAGGCGCTCCGGGGTCTTTATGCCTGGCTGCGCCGCACTCGCCCGGTGTGGAGTGCGGGTCTCGACCGAGGGGGGTAAGCTGCCACGGGGGAACGCGATTCATGGAAGTACTGGAGCGGGCCGAGCTTGATGGGCTGCTGAACGAACTGAAACGGCGGGGTTACCGGTTGATTGGGCCGCGGGCGGAACGCGGCGCTATCGTTTATGACCCCGTCGAAACCAGTGATGATTTTCCCGCGGGCTGGCAAGACGAACACCAGCGGGGGGTGTACCGCATCCAGAACTCTGGCGGGAACGCCCTGTTTGACCATGCCGCGGGCGCCCGTGCCCTGAAGCACTTCCTGATTCCGCCGCGGCGGCTGCTCTGGCGGGCGCATGGCGGTGACAGTGACTTTACGGTGGAAACGCCACGCTCGACCCCTCCCCACTTTGCATTTATCGGCGTGCGCGCCTGTGAACTGCACGCCCTCGCCCTCCAGGACCGGATCTTTATTCACGGCCCCCAGCCGGACCCGGAGTACAAGGCGCGGCGGGAACAGGCGTTTATCGTCGCGGTGAACTGCCACCGTCCTTCTGGCAATTGCTTCTGTGCCTCCGTCGGCAGTGGGCCGGCCGTCACGGCGGGATACGACATCTTGCTGACCGAGGTCGTGGACGCAGGCCGGCATTATTTCACCGTGGCCGCCGGGACCGTCAGGGGACAAGAGGTAGTCGAAGTCTTGGGGCTCCGGAGCGCGGAGGCGGGAGAGGAAGCAGTGGCGGAAGCAGTGCTGCAAGAGGCGGAGACGGCCCTGACGCGCCAGCTCGATCTGAGCGGTTTGCGCGAGGTGCTCCTTGGGGCCGCCGACAGCAGCCATTGGGAGTCAGTAGCGCACAAGTGCATGGCCTGCGCGAACTGCACGATGACCTGCCCCACCTGCTTCTGCGCGACCGTCGAGGACACCACGCCGCTCGGATCGGGGACCGCGGAACGTTGGCGCGTGTGGGATTCGTGCTTCACCACTGACTTCAGCTACATCCATGGTGGCGCCGTACGCAAGACAGGCGCTTCGCGCTACCGGCAATGGTTGACCCATAAGTTTGCATCCTGGGAGGACCAGTTCGGCACGCTGGGGTGTGTCGGCTGTGGCCGGTGCATTACCTGGTGCCCGGCAGGGATTGACATCGTGGAGGAATTGGACGCGTTGCGGCGGAAACGCCAACAGAAGCTCCAGGCAGTTTAAAGGGAGGCCACTATGGTGACGAACGTGGGCGTGAAAGAAATGTTGCTGGAACATGAGTTCCTGCGGGGACTTGATCCCGAGTGGATGGAGAAGCTGGCTGAATTCACGTATACCGACAGCTACTACCCGAATGATTATTTGTTCCGGGCAGGAGAAGACGCGGACCGGTGTCTCTTGATTCGCGACGGCAACGTGGCCCTGGAACTCTACGATCCGCGCCGCGGCTCGGTCACATTAGACACATTGAGCGGCAACAAAGTACTGGGGTGGTCGTGGCTGATCCCGCCATGCAAATGGTGTTTTGACGCCCGCGCGCTGGCGCTCACGCGCGTCCTGGCGATCAACGGGCCGCGCCTGCTCCAACTGATGGAAGAAGATCACATCCTGGGCTATGCGATGTTGAAGCGCTTCGCCTTCCTCTTCGCCGACCGTCTGCACGCCGCACGCCTGCAGTTGATGGACATGTACGCTCCCTTGCGGTAATTGAGGGAATGAAAAGATGTATGCACCGCAGTTAGAACCCATGGCGCCCCGCTTGTATCGCATACAACGGGTGCGTCGCGAAACCGAAGATACCTTCACGCTCGAGATCGCTCAGGCGGGAGGGGCCGTCCCCACACGCTTTGCGCCCGGCCAGTTCAACATGCTCTATGCCTTCGGCGTGGGCGAAGTGGCCATCAGTATCAGCGGCAACCCGGGCACGCCGGAAACGCTGGTACACACGACACGCGCCGTGGGCGTGGTCACCAATGCGATGTCGCACCTGAAGCCCGGGCAGGTCCTGGGCGTCCGCGGCCCGTATGGGACCAGTTGGCCCATCCGCGAGGCGGAGGGCAACGACGTGGTCATTGTGACGGGCGGTATCGGCCTGGCGCCCTTGCGCCCACTGATCTACCACGTGCTCGAGCACCGCGAACGCTACGGGAAGGTGGTGCTCCTCTACGGCACACGCACGCCCGAGGACATCCTGTACCGGCGTGAAATCGAGCAATGGCGCGGCCGTTTCGACCTCGAGGTGCTCATTACCGTGGATCGCGCCACCGGGCATTGGCGGGGACAAGTAGGCGTAGTGACAAAACTGATTTCCCGCGCGCCGTTTGACCCCTACAACACCACGGCCTTTGTCTGCGGTCCGGAAATCATGATGAACTATGCCGTCGAGGGGCTCCAAAAGCGCGGCGTCCCGTCGGACCACGTCTTTGTGTCGATGGAACGCAACATGAAATGTGCGATTGGCCTGTGCGGTCATTGCCAATTCGGGCCAACGTTCATCTGCAAGGACGGCCCTGTTTTCCAGTATGACAAGGTCGAGCGGCTCCTGGCCGTAAGGGAGATCTGAGCATGCGCGGTGTGAAAAAACCCAAACTGGCGGTGTGGAAGTTTGCATCGTGCGATGGGTGCCAGCTCAGTTTGCTCGACTGCGAGGACGAATTGCTGACGGTGGCCGAGCACGTGGACATCGCGTATTTCCCGGAGGCGACCCGCGCGGTCCAGAAGGGGCCGTATGACGTGTCGCTCGTGGAAGGTTCGATTACGACGCCCCACGATGCGGAGCGCATCAATAAGATTCGGCGGATGTCACGATACCTGATCACCATTGGCGCCTGCGCCACGTCGGGCGGTATCCAGGCGCTGCGCAACTTCGCCGATGTCAACCAATACATCCGCATCGTGTACGCCCACCCGGAATACATCGAAACCTTGCGCAATTCGACGCCGATTGCCATGCACGTCTATGTGGACTTCGAGTTGCGCGGCTGTCCTGTGAACAAATACCAGTTGATTGAAGTGCTGAACGCACTGCTGAACAACCGCCGGCCTAACCTCCCCACCTACAGCGTCTGCATCGAGTGCAAGCGCCGGGGAACGGCGTGCGTCATGGTGAGCGAGGGTGTGCCCTGCATGGGCCCCGTCACCCAAGCGGGCTGCGGCGCGCTCTGCCCGAGTTATCGCCGCGGCTGCTATGGCTGCTTTGGGCCGATGGAAGTGCCGAATACCGCCGCGCTGAGCGCGTGCTGGAGCAACATTGGGGTACAGAAAGACGATTTGGTCCGCGGATTCCGGATGTTCAACGCCTATGCGGACCCGTTCCGAAAGGAAAGCGAAGTTCATGAGCACGCGTAAGAGCCGAACGCTCAAGGTCGACTACCTGGCGCGAGTCGAAGGGGAAGGCGCGCTGTTTATCCGTCTCAAAGATGACAACGTAACGGAAGTGCAACTCCGCATCTTCGAGCCACCGCGTTTTTTTGAGGGATTCCTCCGCGGCCGGCGGTGGACGGAAGCGCCGGACATTACCGCGCGCATCTGCGGAATCTGTCCCATCGCGTATTTGGCCAGTTCGATCAGCGCCATGGAATCCATCGTGGGCGCGGAGGTCCCGCACCCCATCCGGGAATTACGCCGCCTCATCTATTGCGGCGAATGGATCGAGAGCCACATCCTGCATCTGGCGATGCTCCATGCCCCGGATTTCTTGGGATATCAGGATGCACTCGCCATGGCCAAGGACCATCCGGATATCGTGAAAGGCGCGCTGCGTCTCAAGAAGATTGGCAATGACATCATGGTCCTCCTGGGTGGACGGGAAATCCACCCGATTAACCTGCGCGTGGGCGGCTTTTACAGTGTCCCCACCAAGGACGAACTGCAAAAGCTCCGGCCGGATCTCGAATGGGGCCTGGAAGCTTCCCAGCAGGTGGCCCGCTGGGCCGCCACGCTTGATTATCCCGACTTTGAGCGGGACTATGAATTCGTGGCGTTGCGCCACCCCAAGGAGTATCCCCTGTGGGAGGGCCGGCTCGTCTCGAACAAAGGTTTGGACATTCCGCTGTCCGAATTCTACGACCACGTCGTGGAAGAACACGTGGCCCGGAGCACGTCTCTCCACTCGTCGATGCGGCAGCGAGGCACCTATCATGTCGGCCCGCTGGCGCGGTATGCCCTGAATTACGAGCACTTGACGCCGGGCTGCCAGGCACTGGCCCGTGAATGCGGTCTAGGGCCAACCTGCAATAATCCCTTCAAGAGCCTGCTCGTGCGCGCGATTGAAACCGTCTATGCCTATGAAGAGGCCTTGCGCATTGTCAACACCTACGAGATGCCCGACAGGCCCTATGTCCCACTGGAGCCGCGGGCGGGGCGGGGTTACGGATGCAGCGAGGCGCCGCGCGGCATCTGTTATCACACCTATGCCATCGACGACCAGGGCGTCATCCTGGACGCCCGTATCGCGCCGCCGACGGCCCAGAACCAGCGCTGCATGGAAGAGGACCTCGCCGCACTGGTCCCGCAATTCGCACACCTGAAGGACGATGACCTGACCTGGCGCTGTGAACAGGCCGTCCGAAATTACGATCCTTGCATCTCCTGCTCCTGCCATTTTCTGAAATTGGAGGTCCAACGTGAGTACAGCCATTGACCGCATCGCACGGCCATTTCGCCGCATTCTGGTGATTGGCGTGGGAAATCCCTACCGCCGCGACGACGGCGTTGGTCCACACCTGGCGCAGGCCATTCGCAAGCATGGCCCACCCTGTGTTCACGCGATCGAACACAGCGGCGAGGGAGCTTCCCTGATGGAACTCTGGCGGAATGAGGATGCGGTCTACCTGTTTGATGCGGTCAGCTCTGGAGGGGTCCCCGGCTCTATCACGCACTTCGACGCATTGGGGCATTCGTTGCCCACGGATTTTTTCAATTATTCGACGCACGCCTTCAGTGTGGCGGAGGCCATCGAAATGGCGCGGGTCCTCGGGTCGCTGCCTTCGATGCTGCGGGTGTATGGGATTGAAGGCTCCAACTTCAACACGGGCCAGGGGCTCTCGGCGCCCGTGGCTGGCGCCGTGGGCATGTTGCTGCCCCGCGTCTTGCGCGAATTGCGGCAATTGGACGTCGAAGATCAGCCCGTGGCCCGCAGGGAAAGTTATGCACGAGCTTAGCCTCGTCAAATCCATCCTGGAAGAAGCCGTGCGCCTCGCGGAGGCGGAGGGGGCCGAGCGCATTAGCGGTATCGTGCTTCAGGTAGGCGCGCTCCGCCAAGTAGTGCCCGAACTCATGAAATTCGCGTTTGAGGCCGCAAGCCAGGGGACACCCGCGGAAGGGGCATCTTTTGAATGGAAGGTTGTCCCCGCGCTTGTGCTTTGTGACAACTGTGAAACACTCTACTCGCCCAGTTCCTGGGTCTGGGATTGTCCGGCATGCGGCATGCTCAAGGGGTCCTTGCAGGCTGGCGATGAACTGGTGCTCGAAACGGTAGAGCTTGCCGGTGTACCGGCCGAGGCGCCCCGATGAAATTCAACGTCGTCCAGAAAGTCATGAAAGTAAACGACGAGCTTGCGGCGCATAACCGTACCCGCCTCGTCGAAGCTGATGTCATCGCCATCAATATGATGAGCGCGCCCGGCTCCGGGAAGACGTCGCTGATCGAAGCGGCAGCGGAGCGCTTGAAAGGCAGGTTGGCCCTGGGTGTCGTCGAGGGCGATCCCGAGACGACGCTCGATGCTGAGCGCATTTCCAGATGCGATGTGCCCGTGGTCCAGGTGCAGACCGCGGGCGGTTGCCACCTCGAGGCCAACCTGGTGGGTCAGGCCCTGGATCACCTGCCGCTCCAGGAACTCGAACTGGTCATTATCGAGAACGTCGGCAACCTGGTCTGCCCGGTCGAATTCGATTTGGGCGAGACCGTGCGCGTGGCCGTGGTCAGCACCCCCGAGGGCCATGACAAACCGGCAAAATATCCCAAATTGTTTCGCAAAGCGGATCTGATTGTGTTGAATAAGATCGATCTGCTGCCCTACCTCGAGTTTGATATCGCGCGTTTCCTCGACTACCTCGGCCGGCTGAATCCGGAATTCACTTTGATTCAGACCTCTTGTGCTACCGGCGAGGGTATCGCCCAGTGGACCGATTGGCTCTGGGACACCGCCAGTGTCCCGGCAATCCCGTAATCGCTGAGATGAATGGGCACACATCATGGCAATGGCAACGGCTCAGAGTGCGGCGGCAAGCGGGTTGCGCACCCCGCTGCGGTTGCGCGCGCTCGTGCGCGGCGCCGTCCAGGGAGTAGGCTTCCGACCCTTTGTTTTCCGCCTTGCCCAGGACCTGCACCTCTCGGGCTTTGTCGCGAACGCTCCCGCGGGCGTCATCATTGAGGCGGAAGGGAACCGCCATCAACTTCAGACCTTTCTGCTGCGCATCGAGACCGAAAAGCCGCCCCTGTCGCGGATCGAGGATGTGGAGACGCACTGGATGGCCCCGCGAGGGGGGCCCGGCTTCACCATCGGCCTCAGCGACGAAACAGGGGAAATGTCGTCCGTGGTGCTGCCGGATATCGGGATTTGCGCGGAGTGTCTCGAGGAGATCCACGAAGTCACCGGCCGCCGCTACCGCTATCCGTTCACCAATTGCACCAATTGCGGCCCGCGCTACAGCATCATCGCCCGTATGCCCTATGACCGGCCGAATACGAGCATGGCCTCGTTTCAGATGTGCCCCGAATGCCGGGCAGAGTACGAGAATCCGGCGGACCGGCGGTTTCACGCCCAACCGATTGCCTGTCCACAATGCGGGCCGCAGCTCGCCCTCTGGGATGCATCCGGCGAGGTGTTGGACCTGCGAGACGATGCCTTGCTGCAATCCTGCGAACATATTCGGGCAGGGGCCGTGGTGGCGATGAAAGGCATTGGGGGCTTCCTGCTGCTGGTGGACGCGCGGAATGAGGAGGCCGTGGCGGCATTGCGCCGACGGAAGTTGCGCGGGGAAAAACCCTTCGCCCTGCTGTGGCCCGATCTCGATTCCTTGCGGCGCGAGTGCGCCGTCACCGATCAGGAAGCACTCCTCCTGTGCAGTCCCGAGGCGCCCATCCTGCTCTTGCAGCGCCATTCCGGGGCGTCCCAGATTGCCGCAAATGTCGCGGCAGACGTGGATACGCTGGGTGTCATGTTGCCTTATGCGCCATTGCACCACCTGCTCATGGAGGAGCTGCGGTTCCCCGTCGTGGCCACAAGCGGTAATCTGTGTGATGAACCGATCTGTACGCACGAGTCAGAAGCCTTGAGGCGGCTGCATGGCATCGCGGATTTCTTCCTCGTGCATGACCGTCCCATTCTGCGCGCCGTCGATGATTCCGTTGCGCGCGTGGTGGGCGGCCGGGAAATCCTCCTGCGCCGCGCGCGGGTTCGCTCCCCTACCTATTCTCTGCGACGAGGCCGAACCGGGGGTGCTCGCCTTGGGTGGACATCTGAAGAATACCGTGGCGCTGACGGGCCGCAAGCATATCGTGGTAAGCCAGCACATCGGCGATCTCGAGACACCCCAGGCACTGCACGCACTCGCCCGGACGTGTTCGGGACTGCAAGAACTGCTGGACAGCCGCCCGGAACTCGTCGCGGCGGATTTGCATCCCGATTACGTCAGCTCGCGCCATGCACGCACTTTTGAAAAACCGATCTGCCTCGTCCAGCACCATTACGCGCACGTCCTGTCCGTCATGGCCGAACATGGCCTCGCGGGGCCAGTGCTGGGCGTCTGCTGGGACGGGACGGGCTACGGCATCGATGGTACGGTCTGGGGTGGAGAGTTCCTCCTGGCGACACGAGAAGACTTCACGCGCGTGGCCCATCTCCGGCCCTTCCGTCTACCCGGCGGCGAGCGCTGCATGAAGGAGCCGCCACGCTGCGCCGTGGGGGTCTTGCACGAAGCCTTCGACGAAAAAATGCCAGAGGCCTTGGATCTTGCGCCGCTGGCCTTGCTGGGCGCGGAGACCGTGCAGACGCTGGTGCGCATGATTGAACACCGGTTGAACGCCCCGCTGACGACCAGCGCGGGGCGTTTCTTTGATGCCGTGGCGGCACTCCTGGACGTCAGCCAGCGCAACAGCTATGAGGGGCAGGCGGCCATGCGGCTCGAACGGCTGGCTCGACAGATTGGAGCGGCCCCAGCGCCGTGGCCATTCGACGTCGGCGAGTCGGCTGCTTGTCTGCAAATCGACTGGCGGCCCGCGGTGAGACACCTGGTGGAGAGACTGGCGGCGGGAGAAGACCAGGTCATCCTCGCGGCGGCGTTCCATGAGACACTGCTTGAAATGATCTGCCGGGTGGTTGCAGCGGTAGACATGCGCGACGTGGTACTGAGCGGAGGTTGCTTTCAGAACGTGCTGCTTCTGCAGCAAACCACCGTCCGCCTTGAACAGGCGGGGCGGCGCGTTTTTTGGAACCGGCAAGTCCCCCCCAACGATGGCGGGATCGCGCTTGGCCAGGCACTCTACGCGCTGCACCTGCGGTTGCGGCAACAAAGGAAGACTGCGCCATGTGTCTAGCCATTCCGGGAGAAGTGCTGAGTATCGAGGGGGAAGAGGCCCTCTACCGCTGCGGGCGCGTCAGTTTCGGAGGCATCGTGAAGCGCATCTCGCTGGCGCTCACTCCCGAGGCAGTGGTGGGGGACTACGTCCTCGCGCACGCGGGCGTTGCGATTGGCGTCATCAATCCGGAGGAGGCGCAGCGGACTTTCGATTACCTGGACGAATTGGCGGCACTGGAGGAATTGACGGAGACTCCCGATGAAATTCCTTCATGAATACCGTGACGCGGCGGCGGTGGAAAAACTGGTGCGCGAAATCGAGCGGACGGTCACCCGCCCCCACACGCTGATGGAAGTCTGCGGCGGCCAAACGCACAGCATCGTCAAGTTCGGCATCGATCGCCTGCTGCCCGCGGAGATTACGCTGATCCATGGCCCGGGCTGCCCGGTATGCGTAACCCCGATTGATCTCATCGACAAAGCCATCGAAATCGCGGCCCGCCGCGAAGTCCTCTTCTGCTCCTTTGGCGACATGCTCCGCGTACCGGGAAGTCACACCGACCTCTTCGCGGCGAAGGCCGCGGGCGCCGACGTGCGCATGGTCTATTCCCCCTTGGACGCTGTCCGGTTGGCGCAAGCGCACCCCCGCCGGGAGGTCGTGTTCTTTGCCGTGGGCTTTGAGACCACGGCGCCGGTCAACGCGCTGGCGGTCTTTCAGGCACACACGCAAGGCCTGAAGAATTTTTCCATCCTTTGCGCGCAAGTGCTGGTGCCGCCTGCCATGGAGGCAATTCTGGCATCGCCGCATTGCCGGGTGCAGGGATTCCTGGCGGCGGGCCACGTCTGCACGGTGATGGGCTATCACGAATACGAAGCATTGTGCCAGCGCCACCAGACGCCTATCGTGGTGACGGGCTTCGAGCCACTGGATATTCTGGAGGGGGTACTCCTGTGCGTGCGGCAACTCGAGGAAAGGCGCGCCGCCGTGGAAAACCAGTATGTGCGCGCTGTCCGCCGGGAAGGGAACCTGGCGGCCCAAGCCCTCGTCCAAACCGTGTTTCAGCCTGGCGCCCGGTCATGGCGGGGGCTGGGCGAGATCCCGAAGAGCGGCCTCGTGCTCCGGCCACCGTATGATGCCTACGACGCCGAGAAGCGTTTCGGCTTGGAAGGCCACGCCGTCGCCGAACCGGAAGCCTGCCGGAGTGGCGACGTCCTGCAAGGGTTCATCAAACCGGTCGAGTGTCCCGCCTTCGGCGTATTGTGTACGCCTGAACGGCCCCTGGGCGCGCCGATGGTCTCGTCGGAAGGCGCCTGTGCCGCCTATTATCGCTATCGTCGGGAACCTGCTGGCGCGGCGGCTTCGCCGCGTCTCTGAAGGGGAGAACCGATCATGTCCCAGGGAATAGACTTCAGTTGCCCCCTCCCTCACCCCGCCAACGGGGTGATAACCCTTGCGCATGGCGGCGGCGGGAGTGTGATGCACCGGCTGTTGGAAGACTGCTTTCTTCCGGCCTTTCACAATCCGTTGCTCGAGCAAGAACTTGACGCCACCCCGATTACCATTGGCGGAACACAACTCGCCTTCACCACGGACTCCTTCGTGGTGCGGCCGCTCTTCTTTCCCGGCGGAAATATCGGATCATTGGCGGTGTACGGCACCGTGAATGATCTCGCCATGCAAGGCGCGCGCCCGCTCTACTTGAGCGCGGCCTTTGTCCTCGAAGAAGGCCTGCCGCTTGAAATGGTGCAGCGGGTGGTGCGCGCGATGGCGGAGGCGGCACACGAGACTGGCGTCACCATTGCCACCGGCGATACCAAGGTCATCGAGCGGGCACGCGGCGAGGAATTGATCATCAACACCGCTGGGATCGGCGTCATTGAATCGCCTTGGGGACTGGGCCCTCAGGCGGTCCGGTCCGGGGACGCCATTATCGTCAGCGGCGACCTGGGCCGCCACGGCATTGCGGTCATGGCCGTCCGCGAAGGTCTCGAATTCGAGCAAAGCATCGACAGCGACCTCGCCCCGCTCGCCGAGCCGGTACTGCGCCTGCTCTACCAGGGAATCGAACTCCACTGCCTGCGCGACTTGACGCGGGGCGGCCTCGCGAGCGCGCTCAATGAACTCGCGGTCAAATCCGGCTACACGTTTCATATAGAGGAAGACCTCGTGCCCGTGCGCGAAGAAGTGCGCGGCGCCTGCGAGGTCCTCGGCTTGGATCCCCTGTATGTGGCAAATGAAGGGCGCTTTGTCGCCTTCCTGCCCGACGCCCACGTGTCCTGTGCCCTGGATCTATTGACCAAGGCGATGCCGGGGACAGGCCCTGCCTGCATCGGCCATGTCCTGCCCGAGCGCAAGTCTTGGGTGAGCATCGAGACGGCCATTGGCGCGACACGTGTCCTGGACATGCTCAGTGGCGAACAGTTGCCGCGGATCTGCTGAGGCTACCGCGAAGGCGTGCCGGCCAATGCTTGTGCTGGAACAAACTCAATCGCTACCATACTGCTCGATAATGCCGAACGGAGTGGTGCATGGCCTGGCATCGTACAAGGTTTGCGGCTGCGGCATTGTTGGAGGATCAACTTTCATGAGTAAACGCATCGGCGTCGCTGCCTGGCTCGTGGTG
>JACPGD010000242.1 GCA_016182645.1 Candidatus Hydrogenedentota bacterium
CAACCGCATCTCAATCGAAATATCTTGAACCACATCTAGTCGAGACAAACTTACTTACACCTCGCCACCACGCCTCCGTCACTTATCTACTTCCTCCACCGGAATTGTACCATATCTGGACAATGTCTAGGAACACTTGGGTCGATAAGGGCTTCCCGCGACGCCAGTGACCAAAGTCTTTTTCGTCTTTTCAGTCCCTTCCGTCCTTTACGTCCTTTCGACCCTACTCCACCACGTGCCGCGGTCCGGCGCCCACCCGGCTTTCCAGTGCCCGCCGGCGCTCCGCCATGATGCGCTCGGCAATCTTGCGAACGTGCAGGCGCAGCCACTTGTCCGTCTGGCTGCCCGCCCCGTACTCGGCCGGTCCGTAGTCATCGACGCGCCCCGTCCGTTGGAGTTCAACCACCTGCGCGAACTGATCTTCAGAGTCGGCCTCATAGACCGCGAAGGCCAGCCCGCCATGCTTCCGGATCACGGAAAAGCTCGGGATGTCGCTGGGGCCATCGGCCACATAAATCATGTTACGCACGGGCACGCGCCGGTCCTCTTCGGGAATCATGTCATTCACATTGATTTCTGGGTGGCGGTTGACCCCCTTGTTGATCTCGAAAATGGCCCGGGTTTTCGTCGTGTTGTCAAGAAACCCGGCAATTTGGGTGAGGCTCCCAGCCTGCGGCGTCTGGCCCGGATCAAAGCCGGGCAAGGCCGGACTTTCGATAAACTCCGACGCCCAAATGCCGGCCAGTCGGCCCGCGATGCCGCTGCCGCGGATCATTTCCGCCAGACCCGTGCTGACGACATAGTGTTCGAGCCGGAGGTCGCCTTCTCGGAACTCGGGTTCCACCAGAACCTCGTTGAGCCGGTCGAACAATTCGAGCACGCCAGGAAAGAATTCGATCTCCGCGCCCAACTCGTGCAGACGCTGGTTGCACAGGCCAGGCATCAGCCCTTCCTTTACATACGTGAGTAGGTGGCCGAGATAACACGTGTCTTGCGGAACATGGATACCCGCGCGCCGGTAGTAGTCCGGCAGCCCCTTCACCTCGGCCCAGAACTGCTGTTCATCCACGCCATAGGCGCGAAACAGCGGCGCCTGCATGTACTGGGGCGACAAGGTCTTATCGAAATCCCAGATGATGGCGATAACATTCTGGAGGAACAGACCACGGGGCGGCACGGCGGCTCCTTTGCTGGAGGTTGGAACGCCAAAGAAGATATCATTCCCCAACTGTAAGCGCAATGAACGGTAGCCGGGGCTTCCAGCCCCGTTCCCCTTGTTTTTTGATCCATGTCCCTCTTCCAGCTTTCTCATTTGATGGAGTTTTCCCCTACGATGACCCTAGCGAATCTGGCGCTGGCCTTGTTTGTCCTTGCCTACGTTCTATTCTTCGCCTTGCCGCGCATCCGAAGCTGGGTCGCGGCCGGTGTGGCACTGTTGCTCCTCATGACCGGTTGTCTCACACCGGGTCAGGCCTTCTGGGCCATTAACTGGAACGTGATGGGCATCTTCGTGGGAACGCTGGTGCTGGCGGAAGCCTTCATTCGCAGCAAAGCACCAGCCTACCTCGCTGAAATCATCGTCAACAAGGCGCCCAATACCGCGTGGGCCATGCTCTTCATCTGCATGCTAACCAGCTTCCTCTCGATCTTCATCGAGAATGTCGCCACCGTGCTCATCGTGGCGCCCATTGCGCTCTCGCTGGCGAAAAAGCTCAATGTGGTGCCCATCCAGATGATGATTGGCATTGCCATTTGCAGTAACCTCCAGGGCACCGCCACCCTCATCGGCGACCCGCCCAGCATGCTCCTCGGCGGCTATGCCAAAATGAACTTTCTCGATTTCTTCTTTTACCAGGGCAAACCCAGCATCTTTTTCGCTGTGGAAATAGGCGCTGTCGTCTCTACGATCTTCCTCTACTTCGTCTTCCGGCACCTGACCGAAAAGCAGTCGCTTGTCGCCGTTGAACTGGTCCAATCCTGGGGTCCCACGCTGTTGCTTGTGGCGCTGATCATCGCGCTGGCGCTCTCTTCATTTGTTGACCCTGGCTTCGGCTTCGCCGCAGGCATCCTGTGCATTGTGTTCGGGCTTATTGCTCTCGCCTGGATCAAACTCGTCCACAAGGGGAGTATCCGAGAAACGGTGAAAGGGCTGGACTGGGACACCACCGCCTTCCTTATGGGCATTTTCATCATCGTGTACGGATTTACCGAAGCCGGCTGGACCGACGCGCTCGCCTCACACCTCGCGGAAGTCATCGGAGACAATGTCTTCCTCGGTTACTCTATTCTGGTTCTCCTGGCCGTGATCGTGTCCGCGTTCGTCGACAATGTGCCTTTTCTGGCCGCGATGCTGCCGGTCGCCACAAAGATCGCGCAAGAAATCGGGATCGCGCCGCAGCTCTTCCTCTTTGGCCTGCTCATCGGCGCCAGCCTGGGCGGCAACGTCACCCCCATCGGCGCCTCGGCCAATATCGTCGCCACCGGCCTCGTCCGCAAAGAAGGCCACGAAGTCACCCTGCCTCAGTGGCTAAAAATCTCCATTCCCTTCACCGTCGCCGCCGTACTTCCCGCCTACCTCTTCATCTGGTTCATCTGGAGATAGAGGCGAAGTGGTCGTGCGCTCGTCGAGCGCGCGACTCACCTGCGCGCAACTCAGAAGCCGCGGGGCATGCTTGACCAGTGCTCCGGTCAAGTGGCGCGCTCGGCGAGCGCGCCACTACTCTATGCCATATTTCCGTAGATCCTTCTTTTTTCTCTTGCAAAATCCCCGGAAACCGGATACCATCACGGCAGGCAAAGCATTCTGGGGGTGACGGCCGTGCGACGTACAGCGTTTACGCTACTTGAATTGTTGGTGGTCATTGCCATCATCAGTATTCTGGCGGGCATGCTCCTGCCGGGGCTGGCCCGCGCCCGCGAGGCGGCCCGCCGCATCAGTTGCGCCAACAACCTGAAGCAAATGGGCCTCTGCTTCACCATGTACACCAGCGAGAGCGGGGGGGCCTATCCCACGCTTCAGCGCTTCATTGGCGAGCATTGCAGCGTAAAGAACACGCGCGTGCTCATGTTCGACGGGCGCTCGCTCTATCCCGAATACCTCACCGAGTCCCGCGTCCTCGTCTGTCCGTCCAATCCCAACGGGGTGGATGCCCACAAGCGTGGCGACTGGAACCGCCCCGACGGCCCCGGAGGCTCGCGCCAGACCGGCTCGACCAATCCCTGCCTCCTCGACCAGACCTCCTACATCTATCTCGGCTGGATTCTGAAATCCGCCTGGATCGAAGAGCCGGGCACCCGCGATATCTCCCAGAACTTCCTCGAAGACTTCAAGGAACTCCTGGAGAGCCCTAACGTGGGCCTGCTCGAATCGCAGTGGGAATTCGAAGATGATTTCGGCGAGACCCACCAGGTGCTGCGGCTGCGCGAGGGACTCGAACGCTTCCTCATCCAGGACATCAACGACCCCTCCAAGACCAGCACTTCCCAAAGCGTTATCCCGTCCATGTTTGACCGGATCGATCTCGACCCACTCGGGTTTAACCACGTGCCCGGCGGCGGCAATGTCCTTTTCATGGACAGCCACGTCGAATTTATCAAGTACCCCGGTCCCTACCCCATCAGCCGCGCCTGGGCCAGTCTGGTCGACGCCCTGGAGCTCTGATCGCGCAATCGGCTCGACCACGGCAACTGGAAATTCAGGCGCAGCCCGCGCTATCGTAATGCCGTTGCCCAAGCGCCGCTACCCGAGACTTTGGCCGGTCTTCCGCCCCGTGTCACAGCCTGTGACCGAAGGTCTCGACCTCCTGCCTCGGCCCCGATAGTTCAGTGGAGTCTATAATACAGTTACGCATAGCTACGCAGGACAGCGCCAAAGCAATAAAGACGGGGTTTTAACTTCGCCACTAAACGCAGGGTTTTGCAGGGTTTTGACAGGCTTAGTGCCCAAAGCGGTACCCACTTGATCCCGGATAGTTTTACTTTCAATGATGGATAGTAACACGTCAATTCGCGGCCTTTTGAAACTGCTTTTCAATGTAGCGTTCAACGTCTATTTCGCGGAACACAACACGATGCCCGCCCATGCGCGCCCCCACGAGGGCGCCCTCCGCTGCGAGCCGGTGAAGGGTGCGCAGACTTATGAGAAGCTTCTCCGCTGCCTGTTGCCGGGTCAATAGCCTTACTTGTTCGCTCATGTCTTCAATCCTTGTCTGCCGCTCTGGAATGGCTTATAGGCCACTTTCGTTTGGGCCGTCACTTTGTCTGCCTGAAAATCCGTTTGTTGAATACGTGCCAACCGGAGGCTACCAGA
>JACPGD010000042.1:0-10590 GCA_016182645.1 Candidatus Hydrogenedentota bacterium
CCACATGCGGGACGGCCTGGGCAAGCGTACACGAACTTGGCGGGAGGGGGGACAATGAGCGTTGCCCATGGACGGGGTGCGTGCTACACTTAGCCTTGAAAGGAACGACCCTGTGCATACAACATATTGTGTAGTGATGGGGATGCTCGCACGTTGCCGGTGCCTGGGACATGCCTGAACCAAACCTGACCAATCCGGAACTTCAGGAGTCGCTCCGCGCGCTCGAAGGAGGCGATGAGGCGTCGCTCATGGACGCCACGCCGCTGGGGGTGTCCGCCCTGGAAGACAACGCGCCGCTGGGGCCGGAAGGTGAATCGGGGCCGCTCCACGAGAATGCAGGGGGCGCCCAGGCCGCCAGTCTCCCGGTGCCGGTGGCGGATGTGCCCGCGGGGCCCGGCGGACCGGGCGCGCCGCCCGGCATTCTCGAGCGTGAGGACTTGTATGCTCATCTCATGGGGGAGCGCGCGCAAGCCCAGACCGATGACATCGCGCTGGATCGCGACAGCGTCGATGAATTGATGGCGGAACTGGACAAAGTGCACGCGCGCCCCGCGCCGGAAGCGGCGGCCGGATCGGCCGCGGAGGAGGGCCCGCTGAGCCAGGACATGTTGGACGCAATCATCGCGGCGGCCTCGACGGAGGAAGCGGTGGTTTCGGAGAACCTGGCCGCGGCGGCGACCACCC
Organism: Candidatus Hydrogenedentota bacterium; assembly: GCA_016182645.1. Taxonomy (GTDB): domain Bacteria; phylum Hydrogenedentota; class Hydrogenedentia; order Hydrogenedentales; family JACPGD01; genus JACPGD01. The sequence goes on from JACPGD010000042.1 coordinate 685, forward strand.
CGGCCCCTGATTTTGATGCACTGACGCAGAAAGACCTGGACCATATCATCGACAAAGCACGGGAGCTGGGTCTCGCGATCAAGGGGCTGGAGCAGGGGACCGTACCGGAGACCGCGCCGGTCATGCCTGCATCGCCGCGTCCCCGCCTCCGTCTCAACTTCGCATTCAGGCGTCCGAGATTGCTGGAACGCTTCACTGCAAGAACGATGGCGCGCTTGGCGGCGGCCCTCTTGCTAGGAATAGGAGTGGGAAGCGGCACCTATGTCTACCTTACCCAGACCCCCGGGCCGGAGTCCCCGGTACCGGTGGAGACTTCCGCACCGCCGGAGGACCTGGGGACGGCCATCGAGCAGGCGCGAGAGCTCAGTACGGCGGGTGATTACGCGGGTGCGGTGAAACTGTTGGAGGAACCGCTGGCGGAAGCACAGGAGGACCCGCGGCGGCTGGACGCAGAGTACGTCATGATGGAGGCGCGGGTGAAAGGGTTCGTGTTTGAGGCGGATTCGCCGGCCTACATGCAGTTGCACGACGACCTGGATGCCTTGGTGAAGGAGGATCCGGAGCATCCGCGTGCCCCGGAGGCGCTGATGTGGAAGGCCAGCCTCTACGACCTGGACGGGCTTCATTCGTCGGCCTTTCAGACCTGCGAAGACATCGTGCGGCATTATCCAAATTTCAAGCAGCGCGACGCGGTCCTCCTGAATCTGGCGCAGATGGGCTTGAAAATGCATCGGGCTTCCTCCACCGCGCAGTACGCACAGCAGCTCATCAATGAGTATCCAGGATCGGAACATGCCGGGGAGGCGTGGTTGTCGCTGGGGCAGGCGTATGAGATGGCGGGGATGGTGGCCGAGGCGCGGACGCTGTATGTACGGCTGGCGGAAGATGCTGGCAATACGGCGCTCGGCAATAAGTCGCTGCTGTATCTCGCGCGCCTGGCGCACGGGCGCGGCGAGTATCAAGCGTCCACCCATGTACTGGAGGACCTGCTGGCCACGACCACCACCACGGCGGGAAGCGATGAGGCCTATTTGCTGCTGGCGCAGTCGTACCGCAAGATGGCGCGGCTTGCGGAAGCGCGTGGAACGTTGAATGATTTACTGAAGTTCTTTCCCGAAAGCGACGTGACGCCGCGGGCCTATGTGGAGCTAAGCCAAGTCACAGAGTTGATGGAAGGCCCCGGCGCTGCCTTGAGAATCGCGGAGCAGGCGGTCGCGCGCTTTCCAGACGAACCTGAGGTGCTTAAATCCAAAGGGACCTTGCTGGGTCTAACTGGCAGCCCCTACGGCGCGGCGACCACGCTGGTGGCGGCGGAGGCGGCGGGAGCGCAGGAACCCGGTCTGCTGCTCGCGGCGGTGCGACATTACCGCACGGCGGGGAGCCCGGACCTCGCGCTCGAGACCTACCGGCGGCTGGTGGAACGTTACCCGGGCGCCCCCGAGGCCTATAAGGGCGGGATCGAGCAGGCGGAAATGATGCTGGAATCAGAACAGCCTTCGGCCGCGGTGAATCAGTTGGAGGAGTTGGCGGTGATGACCGCGGACACCCCGGAGCACGTCGAGGTGCTGCTGGCCCTGACAGACCTCTACAAAGAGTTGGGACTGACGGACAAGGTCGCGGAGTTGGCGGGGCAGATTGCGGACGAATCGAAAGAACCGGAAGCGCTGGCCCGTACTGCCCTGACCTTGATCCAGGCGAACAAGCTGGAGGATGGATTGGCTTTACTGGAGCGGGCGCCGGCCGATCAACTTCCCGAGCCGCTCCAGTACCGCGTAGAGATGGAAGCCGGAAAGGCGCTATTGCAGATTGACCCCGCGCGGGGCCTCGAAAAGATGGAAGCGGCTTATGACAGGTTTGTGAATCAAAGGACCGCGGAGGAGGAGCAGGTGCTGTTGGAAGCGTATTTGAAGGCGGACCGTACGGCGGCGGCGCGGAGAGTGGTGTCGGAGTTGGAGGCGCGGGTGAAACAGCGCCCAGTCGACACGCCGTGGCTCATTGACGCGGCGATCAAGTGGGGTGACCATCTTTACGGCAAAGCCGACTACCGGGCCGCCGCGGACGCGTATGCGATTGCTTCCGCAGCGGCGGCGCAGAGCACGCCGCCGGCTGCCGGCGTCACGAAAGACGCCCGGTGGGCGGTCTTCCAGCATGCGAACGCGCTGCTCCAACTGTCGGATTACGAGGAAAGTGTGAAGTTGTTTGACGAAATCGCGGCCTCCGATGCCGCGTGGGCCGAAGACGCCCGCGCGAAGGCGGACTATGCGCGGCTGGAACAACGGCGGCGCGGCTTCCCCGTGACGCCCGCGCCAGCGCCAGCGAAGGCGAGTTGAGCCATGGCGGGTGAATCGATAACACAGCGTGTGCGCATGCACTTTGAACGGGAGCGCCAGTGGATGGATGAGGCGTCTCGGGGGCTCGACTACGTGCTGGACGCCCTGGAGGGCCCGGCCGAAATGCTCGAAGAAGCGCTGCGGCTGCACAAATCCTTGTGGGCGAGGATAGAGACCCTGCGGCATGAACAAGCAGGGTTGCGGCGCGAATGGCAGGCAGCCAAAGACGTCGCCCCGGAAGACCGCCGGCAAGTACAGCATGAGGCCGAGATGATACAAGCGCTGAGCACGGGGCTCGAAGCGAAGCACTTAAGCGTCCTGGAAGCGATCGAGCGGCAGGCAGCCATGAACCAGGCGGAATTGGGACGGTTGCGGCGCGGGCGAACAGTGCTGGACGGGTACCGGCCTGGGGAAACGGGAGGGCCGGGCTACATTGACAAGAAAAGTTGAGCCAACAGTGACCTCTCCTGCCATTCCCGACATCGAGACCCTGGCCCAGGCCTTTGAGTTACTGACTGCGACGACCCAGAAAATGGAGGAGGCGTACCGGTTGTTGGAGGCGCGCCTCCAGGAACTGGATCGGGAGCTAGCCGACAAGAACCGCGAATTGGCGATTACGTCGGATTACCTCAGCAACCTGCTCGAGAGTATGTCGGACGGGGTGATCGCGGTGGACAATGAAGGCCGGATCACTCGCTTCAACCGGGCCGCCTGTAGCATCCTGGGGTACTCCGCCAATGACGTGCTGGGGAACCTGTTTGAGCAGGTCTTTGGACGCCCGTTCGATGCGCCGCGGCTGCCAGGTTCCATGGAACTGGTGTCGCGAAGCGGGCGGCGCGTCCCCGTCAATGAACGGGATTCGCCTATTGCCGACATGGCGCAGCGGCGGCTGGGGACGGTAAAAACATTTCAGGATCTGTCCGAGATCATTGCGCTACGCGAGCAAGTGCGCCAAATTGACCGGCTGGCGGCCATTGGCGAGATGGCGGCGACGGTCGCGCATGAAATCCGCAACCCGCTGGGAGGCATCCGGGGCTTTGCGGCGTTCCTGGCCCAGGACATTCCGGAGACCGATCCGCGGCGGCGGCTGGTGGACAAGATACTGCAAGGAGCGAAGAGCCTTGAGAAAGTGGTCAACGAGTTGTTGGCCTACACGCGTCCGGTCGAGTTGGAATTGAGACCCACGCCCTGCACGGCGATCGTTCAGGCCGCCCAGGGTTTTCTGGACTACGATGGCGGGCGGATACAGATGGTGGATAGTGTCAGCGAGGACTATCGCGTGCTCGCGGACACGGACAAAATGGGCCAGGTAATCTTGAACTTGCTGCTCAATGCCGTTCAGAGTATCGAGGGCAAGGGCGAGATCCGCATCGAAGCGCGCGCGGATGACCACTACGTGTTGTTGAACATTCACGACACGGGGTGCGGCATGGATGAAGCGCATCTGGCGCGGGCGTTTTCTCCCTTCTTCACGACCAAGGAGAAGGGTAGCGGACTGGGCCTGGCAATCTGCCAGAAAATCGTGGAAGGACACGGCGGGACATTGAATTTGCACAGCATCCCGGGGCGCGGGTCCGTGGCAACGGTCCGCTTGCCGCGCGCGGAATAGAGGGACCTCTTTGCAGAAACAACATTTACTCGTGATTGACGATGAACCGCTGATGCGCGAGTTCGTGGAGGAAGCGATGGTCCGCGCGGGCCATCGTGTCGACACGGCGGGCAGTGGGGCGGAGGGCCTGGCCCTCTACGAAAAGAAACAGCACGACCTGGTAATCACCGATCTGAAGATGAAGCAGATGGACGGCCTCGAGGTGCTTCGCCGGGTGAAGCAGGCCAGTGCCGGCACGCCGGTCATTGTGATGACGGGCTATGCCACGATCGAAACGGCCATCACGGCCTTGAAAGGCGGCGCCTCGGACTACATTTTGAAGCCCTTCACGCCGGAGGCCATCGAGTTGGCCGTGTCCCGCGCATTCGAGTCGTTGCGGCTGGCGGAAGAAAACCGCTACCTGCGCGAGGAAATCAATGCCCGATACGATTTCGATTCCATGGTGGGCAAGAGCGCGGCGATGACCGCGGTTTATGAACAGATCCGCAAAGTGGCCGATTCGCGGGCGACCGTGCTGATCCGGGGCGAGACCGGGACAGGCAAAGAACTGGTGGCGCGCGCCATTCACTGCGCCAGCAACCGCCGCGAGCAGCCCTTCATCAAAGTGAATTGCGCGGCACTCTCGGCGGGGATTCTCGAGAGCGAATTGTTTGGGCACGAGAAGGGTTCCTTTACTGGCGCGCACGAGCGCAAGTTAGGCCGCTTCGAGTTGGCGCATGGCGGCACCCTGTTGCTGGATGAAGTCAGCGAGATTAACCCCGAACTGCAATCGAAATTGTTGCGGGCGCTGCAGGAGCGGGAATTCGAGCGGGTCGGCGGCACGACGCCCATCCAGGTGGACACGCGCATTATTGCCACCTCGAACCGCGACCTCGAAGCGGCGTGCCGCGAAGGAAAATTTCGAGAAGACCTGTTTTTCCGCTTGAATGTGATTACGATTGCGCTGCCGCCGTTGCGCCAGCGGCGAGAGGACATTTCCCCGCTCCTGGATTATTGCTTGCAGCGCTCGAACCGCGACAACCGGCGGCAGGTGCAGCACTTCAACCAAGACGCGCGCCGGCTGCTCGAGACGTATGACTGGCCCGGCAATGTGCGCGAGTTACAGAACGCCGTCGAGCGCGCCGTCGTGCTGGCGGACGGGACCGTGCTCGAGGCGCGCCATTTTCCGCTGAATACCGGGCTGCGGGGCGGCGCGGCCCAAGGCCTGGCGCCCGGCACGACCGTGGCCGAGATGGAGAAGCAGCTCATCTTCCAGACGTTGGAGCATTGTGCAAACAACCGGACGCGAGCCGCGGAAATGCTGGGGATCAGCGTGCGGACACTGCGAAACAAGCTGCGCGAATACCGCGGGGGCATCGAGGCGGACGGCGACGAGGATGAAGGATGACGCACCAGGCGCGTGTAGTCTTGAATAGAAGAGACTTCCTACGGCGGGCAGGGACAGCCGCCACGGCCGCACTGCTGTCGGGCCAGGCCCAGGGAGCGCGTCCCAAGCGGCCACCCAATGTAATTCTGATCCTGTCTGATGATCAGGGTGCCGTGGATCTGCGCTGCTATGGCTCAATGGATTTGCATACGCCGCACTTGGATGCGCTGGCCGCGCGCGGCGTGCGCTTTACTCAGTTCTACGTGGGGGCGCCGCTGTGTTCGCCATCGCGGGCAGCGTTGTTGACCGGGCGCTGCCCACAACGGGCCGGGCTCGAAACCAACGCGGGCGACTCGACGGGATTGCCGCCGGAACAAATCACTCTGGCCGAGGTGCTGCGGGAGCGCGGGTATCGTGCAGCGATCTTTGGCAAGTGGCATTTGGGTGGCGCGCCGGAACTGAGTCCCAATGCGCAGGGTTTCGACGAATTCCTGGGGCATAAGAACGGTTGCATCGACAATTATTCCCACTTCTTCTATTGGAGCGGCCCAAACCGGCACGACCTGTGGCGCGATGGAAATGAGATCTACGAAGACGGTGCCTACTTCCCGCGCATGGTGACGCGCGAAGCCTGCCGCTTTCTGGAGGAACACTGGGAAGATCCTTTCTTCCTGTATCTGCCCTTCAATATCCCGCACTATCCCATCCAGCCGCTGCTGAAATACCGAAAACTGTATGAAGCCTTGGAAGAGCCGCGCCGGCGCTACGCCGCGCTGGTCAGCACGCTGGACGAGCAGGTGGGCGAAGTGGTTGCCAAGGTGGATGCGTTGGGATTGCGCGAGGAGACCATCATCGTCTTCCTGAGCGACCATGGGCACAGCGTGGAGGAGCGCGCCTTCTTCGGCGGCGGCAATTCAGGCCCCTGCCGCGGGCACAAATTCACGCTGTGGGAAGGCGGCATCCGGGTGCCGTGCATCGTTTCGCAGCCGGGCGCGCTGCCGGAGGGCGCCGTTCGCGACCAGGTGGCCACCAGCCTGGACTGGTTCCCGACGCTCGCCGGGTACTGCGGCGCCGCGCCGACGCACCGTATCGACGGCGCTGATCTCGCCGGAGTGATTGCAGACGATTCAAGCACACCGCATGAAACCCTGCATTGGCAATTGAAGGAGCAATGGGCGGCGCGAGAGGGGGCGTGGAAACTCTTGGTGAATGTGCCGCCCTCGATGCTCGACGGGGAGGAAGCGCCCGCGGAACCGCTGTTCCTCGCAAATATCGAGGAGGACCCGGGAGAGCGCCGGAATTATGCCTCTGAACACCCGGAAATGGTGGAGCATTTGCGGGCGCTGCATGATGCCTGGGTGCGAGACACCCAAGCGAACACATAGCGACACCGGTCCATACCGTGTCTCACGAAGGCCCCCCGGCCACAGCGCCGAAATCGAACTCCTTCAAGACGTCCGCGGGGTGCTCCGGGAAGCCGCGCACGTTCCGCGAAGGATCGAACTGATAGATTCGCTGCAGGGGGCGGCTACCGAGCGGGAACTTCCTCAGTTCACCCGCCTCAAGAGCGCGTTCGATATTTGGGTGACTCAAGGCTTTGTGGGCGATGGAGTGGAGTCGCGCAAGTTCCTCCGGCGCGTCTTGCGCGCGCTGCCGTAGTTCCTGTGGATCGCTCGGTAGGTGGAAGAGTTGTTCATGCCCGCCGTTGGCGAAGTAGATGTACTTCCACTCCGCATCGCGCACCATGACCTTGAAACGGGGCGTCCCCGGAATCCCATGGTAGCCGAGGACATACTCGCGCGGCGCCGCGGCGCCTGCCAGCACGCCAAGTAGATCAATGCCGTCCCGCATCTCCGGTGCCCCCGCCGCGGCCATGGCCAAACCGAACAGGTCCGTCAGGTCGGCCAGTTCAGTGCGCACGCCGGGCGCCACGGCGGCCGGCCAACTCACCAGGAACGGCACTCGGCAGGACGCTTCAAAGAAACTCTCCTTCTGCCAGGCGTGATGGTCGCCAAGGTGATCGCCGTGGTCGGAGAAAAAGACAATCAGGGTGTTATCGCCGTCGCCGCGTGCTTCCAAAGCGTCCAGAATGTGGCCGATGCAATGATCAATATAGGAGACCTCGCCATAGTAGCGGGCGCGCAGCACGCGCGCATGACTGTCTATGACGTCCTCCGCCCAGATGGCGTAGTTCATCCAGGGAAGCTGCTCATCCATATGATCGATACTGATTGCGCCACGGACCGGGTTCGGCATCCGGTCCGGATCGTACATCCGGTTAAAAGGGATGGGCGGCGCGAGCGGCGGATGCGGCCCGATGAAGGAAACAAATCCAAAGCATGGCCGGTCATCGTCGCGCTGGGCGATCTGCTCGATGGCCCTGTCCGCGGCCCACCACTCGACGGTCACGGGCGCCGGCATGGGACTCATCTGCGGCATGTAGTACATTTCCGTGCGTTCGCCCATCAGACCTTCGATAAAATCGTAGGCCGGATATTGTTCGCGGATAAACTTCGCGTAAGCGTCGCGCGCGCGCTGATCAGGCGAGCCGTAAATCTCCTCGCTGTGCAGGTGCACGTCGTAACCCAATTCCTCATCCCAGGGTCGCGTGTGAAACTTGCCCACGCCAAAAGTGCGGTAGCCGAGTTGCTGCAACCTCCGCGGGAGATACTCGCCGCAACGCGCTTCCATGGACTCGGGCTGGCCCGGGACGAGGTCGGGAGCGCCGTTGTGGTAGACCCCGGTGGTATGCGGCAGGCGTCCGGTGCGGATCGTGTAGCGCGCGGGAACGCAGACCGGACACGGTGAGTAGGCGTTGCTGAAGGTCGCGCCCCGCTGAACGAGCCGGTCGAGGTTCGGCGTGTAGATGTCCGGGTTGCCGTGCGCCGCGATGGCGTCCCAGCGCAATTGATCCATCATCAGGAACAAGATGTTTGGTTTCGCCGCCATAACTTACGCTCCAATGCTAAGCGGGAGCGCAGAAAGCGCTCGATTCTCGTCCTCGTGCTGTCATTCTGAGCGAAGCGAAGAATCTCTTGCCACTCAGGTCCTGCCTAAGTGCTCCATTTCGTAAATACGGTAACGTATTCCAGCTTCCGTAGCGTCCGGCCTCTGTGCCGGACGGGACTGTGCAGCGCCGGCCTAAACCTGCACCAACTCCCCGCTTTGCTGCACGTTCCGGACTGTGCTGCGTGTTCCCGTCCGGCACAGAGGCCGGACGCTACGACCGTAACCATTCGTGGATACGTCACGGTAATTCGGAAAGTGTGCACTAAGCCACTCAGTGTGCGCGAGCAAGAGATTCTTCGCTTCGCTCAGGATGACTGCAAGCTTTCTGAATCACGGCACGTTACTGCAACTCCGGTGAGACGAATCCATAATAGCGTCCGGTCCAGTAGGCCAGCATGTAGTCGTGCCCGTTGAATTCCAGCGGGCTGTCTTCGGCGCGGGAACCGGCGCTGCGGTAGGGGTTCTGGACCCAGCAGGACCAGTCTTTGACGCGGCGATCTATCGGGGTAGGGGCGGCTTCGGCGGGTTCGGGACTGCGCACCGCGGGGTCAAAGCTGAACGAAAACTTCTGCTCGTACCCCGCGATGGTATTGCGGTTCCACTTGATGTCGAGCGGGAACCAGCGCAACGTGTTCAACCCATTCTCCAATTCGGAAATTTCGCCCAAATATTTGACAACCACAAACGTGTAGAACGGGTTAGCCTCGGGTTTAACGCCAGGATACTCACCATCCCCTTCCCAAGAGCGGCGCAGACTTTTCAGATACAGTTCACGAAGCTGCGGGTCCTCTTCCAGGTGCAACAATGGCTCGTAGGCCAGAAACAGCAGCACGTCATCCGAATGGTTGGCGCGTTGCGGCGGCCGGGATGGGCGCGCTTCCACCGCAATCTCGGCGTACCCTTCGTCAAGGGCGCACTTGCGGTACAGCGCCGCGAATCGTTCCTCGCCCGTCGTGTGATGCGCCACCTTCACCAACTGTAGCCAGAGCAACGCGTTCATCTTTTCGCGCATGCGAACGTGCTCCGGCGTGTAACGCCCCCACTGCGTTGGCGTGTCGTCGATATCGAGTATCAGACGGCCATGTCCTTCCACGTAATCCACCAGTGCGGCGACCGTTTCTCCAATCAGCTTTTTCTCTTCCACATTCGCGAAGAGATCATAGGCAAAGGCAAAACCATAGACCGTGCCGTCCATTTGGTCGCTGCTGACATCGCCCCGCCAGAGGTATTGCTTGTCCGCGGTTTCGCGCCAGCCGCCATCGTCTGCCAGGGGGCGATCCTTGGGCCAAAACGCCCGCGCCAGCAGGCCCTTGCGGCCACTTACGGTGCAGAGCTTGTGCAGCGCCCGGAGTGTCTCGCGCGCCTTCTCCAGGTCCGCGTCCGCTTTCGTCACCGCATACTTCTTCGCCAAAGTGCCCAGATAAATCCCCGTCATGTAGGCGTTGTCTGGCATGTTGTAGGCCACAAAGGTGCGGTCACCCGTGGGCAACATCAACTTGCACAGCGCTTGTCCCTCCAGCAGGAAACGCTGTTCCATATCATGCTGGAAGACTTCTGCCTTCGTATGAATGGATTGCGCCGCCGCGCCCAGC
>JACPGD010000042.1:10622-12634 GCA_016182645.1 Candidatus Hydrogenedentota bacterium
GCGCGATAAGACAGGAAATACAGAGGAAGGTGAGCATCCGGGACATGTGGATTCTCCTATTTAGCGCCCGGTTCCCCAGCAACAGTTTTCACCAGGTCGCATACGCCTTTGACCATTTCGTCCTCGACTTCCGGGGCCCAACCGACCGGTGAGGCGTACTGAATCTGAATGACGACCCCCTGATACGCCTTCTGCCGGACCAATTCCCGCGTCGGAATGTACAGATTATGTTCCGCCATGTACCCAAACACCATAATGGGCATGTTCTGGCGGAACGCGTCTTTGATGCGGGCGCCGATGGGAGCGCAAACCTCACCCTGCATGGTGACGAGCACTAATGGACCAATCTTGGAGACAATGACTTCTTCATACTCGCATTGAAATTCGTCCGGCAGGCTCGCGTCGTACTGCTCGAGCATGCGCTTGTCCGTTTTGTGAATCATGAAGGTGTCGTCGGTACATACCATCTCGGTGGTCTTAGTAGGAAAAGGCAAACCGCGATCGTACCAATTGAGCAGCATGCGCACCCAATTGGATTCCCGATGGCCGTCCTCGTTGGGGTAGGTGACCAACCCGGTGTCTTGGGGGAACTTCTTGGCCAATTCCAGCGCCTCCTCCTTGGAGATCGGCGGCGCCAACGGGAGTGACAAGATTTCGCGCTGGCTCGTGATGGTGCCGGTTACTTCCTGCAGCGGCCCATTGGCGATGCTCAGCACGGCAGCGGCCAGATTGGTAGCGTAAGCCCGTGCCACTTTTTCGGTGACTTCCTCAGGGAGTCGTGCGCCGCGGGGCATGTCTGGAACGCCTTCAATACCTTTGGGACGGCGAGGGAACTGATTACCGCCGCAAGCGTCCGCATACATGGCCTGGACACCCGGCATGTTCGCCTCAATCTCCTCCATGGCAAAGCCGGGATGGCCGGCCTCGTACTTGGAACGCGTTGCCTGAAGCGGGTGCACGGGCTGATTGAAGAGCAGGGCCACAGGCGTATCGCCGGACACGACTTTCAGCACCTGGATTTCATAGTCCACCGGCGCATTGCCGACACTTATGAGGCCGTAGTCGTACCCCGAACCGAACAGCAGTTTCACCGGTCCCTGCTCTTTGGCGATGGTCTCTTTGATCAAGTCGAACAGCCGGTCGGCCAGCCAGTCGCCGTATTTGAAATTGCCGGGGTTGATTTGAATCGGCCCGTTATGGTTGTGCGTGGCCAAAAGGATTAGTTTAGACGGATCGATCCCCAGTTCGTCGCGGACCCGTTTGCGCACGGGCGCGGTTGCCCGATCCAGACAGTTCAGGTCGTAGGTGAGGATGATCAGACGTTCCTGGCCGTCGTTGAGCGTCAGGGCGCGGGCGTACAGGTCCGTGAGCTTGCCCGTCGCGACCGGGCCGTTCGTGATCACCAAGGGTTCTTCCGGAGTAATTACGGCTTTCGCCACGCCTGCTTTCATATCGATACTCCACGCTGAAACCGGGAGCAGCGTCGCCAGACTCAACAGAACACCAAGGCAAAGGGACACTCGCTTCTCCATGACACGCTCCTCCACTTTTTCCTCCAATGCTCTGACTCGCGACCGGCCCCGTGGGATTCGTCTCAGTCTGTGCGCGGTCTGGCAGAACCAGGGCGTTTGCCTTTGACGTCGTGGGTGCACCTACCCCTACAGTTCAGCGAGTTCGACGCGGTTTCTGCCCAGGTTTTTCGCTTCGTAGAGGGCCTCGTCGACCGCCTGAACCATCTCGGCCGGCGTGGAGTAATTGGGGGAGTATTCAGCAACGCCGATGCTGGTAGTAACCGAGAGTTCCTGCTCGCTTGTGCCGCTGAACTTGTGTTTACGGACAATGCCGCACAGCTTGTTGGCGAGCACCGCACTCTCTTCCAGTGCCGTTTCGGGCAGGATCACGGCCATTTCTTCGCCGCCGTAGCGGCAACAGATGTCCGAGCGGCGGGTATTGCGCCGCAGGATTTCCGCAAACTGTTTCAGTACCATGTCCCCAGTCTGGTGGCCGTGCGT
>JACPGD010000043.1 GCA_016182645.1 Candidatus Hydrogenedentota bacterium
GAGTGCTGGACGAAGCGGGCCAAGCTCAGGACAAGTTCTCGGCTGCGGCCGCACGCCGTGTACTAGAGGGCGTCGAGTGGTAGTCGCTCAGGGGGAGGTTTGGTGGGCTTAAAGCCAGGCAAGCGATTGAGAAGCCTCTATTCGCTCCTTTCGGAAATTCGGCGGTAGGCCTGTATTTCCTCTTCGCTGAGTTCTTGCGCCGAAACAAGTTGGTAGTGCTGCTCATTCAAGATGCGCGGTTCAAGCTCATCTGGCTCGAATTCGTATAGGACGATGGTGGCGTTCTTTGTGAACTGTGTGGCAACGGGCCGGCAGATGCAGTTTGGGAACTTCTCTTTACAGAGGGCAATATCCTGGGCGATTTGCACAATGGTCAGACGGTCGTTACCTGCTTTCGCCTGTACGGGCAGAATGTGATGGGCGCCATTGCTGTCAAGGCCCAGATAGAGTTCATCGGTCTCCACCTGGCCAAGATGCTTCACGGTTGAGCGGAGGTGGTTCTGAAGTGAATAGCAGGTGAGCTTGGTGAAGATGTCAATCAAGCGATTGTAGCGAACCTTGGCAAGGAGGGCCTGCTCATCTGATAATGCATATTTGGCAATGATTCCGGGCGTGGCATCCGGCAGGCGGAAGACCTTGAGCAGGCCGTTCGGGCGAATTTGGAGATCTTCTCTGACGAGCAGGAACTTATATTGTCCCCGTCCTGCGGGCAGGATGGCCCATTCCATGCCGGCAGGCGCCGCTTTTCCAATCGAGTCCGGTAAAGCGGACCGGTAGCGAAAGGAATACAGAATATCGCCAATATTGCTGGGAATGGTTAGCCCCAACTCCTTTGCCTACTCGCGAATGTCTTCCCTTGAAAAGGCGACTTCTTTGGCTCGCTTCTTGTAGTACCGAAAGAAGATGGCTTCAATCAGTCTCTCGTACCGGTTCATCTTATTCTTTGGCATGAATCACCCTGGCCATTTCAGGACAAGGACTTCCTCGCGAAGCAGTTGTTTGGACGCGGTGGCAAATCTTTCTCGGAAGAGATCGCGCCGCACCACCTCGTAGCTCAGGTGGGATGCAATCTTGCCCAGCAGATCACCCGTGGGGATGTGCACGCGAAAGAAAGAGGCTTGATCGCCCACGACGTATCCAAGCAGTGCGCCGGGCTTGAGCGCAGCACGCAGTTCTTCAAGGTGCTGGGCCATACCCCCGAAATAGAGGCGCGTAACACGGTGGTAGAGGCGCTCAAAGCCCGAGTCCTTGCCGAGGGCGATTCTCCGGCACTCAATTTCGTCTGCCAGAGCTTGGATTTCCGGAATGTGTGTCACAAAGCGTCCATCATCGTCACCCACATAAACCGTGCGCGTATTGGACCGGATTAACAGTTCCTTCATGGCCCGCAGTTCTTCCTTGGAAGACAAGAGTCCCAGCACCACAGACTCCAACCGCGTTGTGCGCGTGTAGTCCTTTTCGTTGGGATAGGGAGGTGAAGTGAACACCGCAGTAATGCTGCCGGGGCGAAGCAATTGGGAAGCCATTCGGGCATCGGCGCGCACCACTTCCGTTGAAGCGAATTTCAGACGCCGGACCGCTCGAAGCTGGGCGGCCATGAGTTGCGCTTGCTCCCGCCAGGGTTTCACGACCGCAGCGTCTCGCTTAATTGTCCCGAGGCCCACCTCCGGCCCGAAACGAAGGTTGGCGATGTCCTTCACCAACACCTTCGCCAAGGCAAGCAGCAGTGCATCGCGGACGGCCCCGCTGGCCTGTTCGTTTACCGCGTCCCGCAGGATAAGTGACTTGTGGAGCGGCAGTGGGCTTATGGAGTTCTTTAGGATGAGCTTTTCCTGACCCGGTTCCAAGGTACGGATCAACCCCAAGGATTCATAGCTGCATCCGTTGGGCGCGTCTGCAATCTGTTCTGATTCAAACTGCCTCAGCGCGTGTTTCGCTATGCGCTCCGCAGCCTTCAATAAGGTGTCCGGATCCACAGTCCAATCGCACTTCACGCGAGATGCGAAATAGGCCATTGGATTGGCTTCTATACCAATGCTGTCAATCCCAAGGCGTTTGCACTCGACCAATGTTGTGCCCGTGCCGCAGAAAGGGTCGAGAACACGCTGGCTCTTCCCGGCTCCGAATTCCTGCATGTATTCACGGACTAGATGTGGTGGGTACGAAAGGACAAATCTGTACCACTCGTGGACCCGAAGATCCTCACGCTTTATCTTGTTCGGATTTGGAACTGAGCGTTGATGCTTCGCCAACATGTGCAATCGTTCGTTTCTTTCAAGTAGCGTGCGGCTGTCTCACCGGCGGAATTATAGCACCTATTGCACCCAAGCGGTCGCGCAGCTCCATTGCGGTGCGGGCCTCTTGGAGCCCAACAATAACTGAATTCGGAAGGGGCAGAATTATGCAGATAAGCTTCATTGTCCCTGACGTTTTTCTTCGCCCGACCGCAGAAACGCAATCTCCCACTTCGACAACCCTGCGACGAACAGTCTGGCGGTCTTTCCAGCCAGTTTGTCCGTTTCCTGTTTACCAAGCCCAATGACCTGGGGATACCATTTCGATTTCTTAAGCTGGCTGGCGTCCAGTATCTTCGTGGGCTTCGTCCACTCCACGGGCTTTGATAAGTCCTCATTGAAGCTGATGTAGATCCCCTCCTGCGCCCAGTTCTTATCCTTCGCCCGGTTTAACAGCATCACCCACTGGTTCAAGTGGGTATTGAAATGTACGGACGGCCCCCAGAATGCATCCACGCCCTCACTGTGCCAATCGCCCGCGGCGGGAAAAATCGGGCTGACCTGTCCGCCCACCCCAGGTTCCTTCCATTCGCCTTCATGCCACTTGAGGATTTTGCCGCTGGGGTTATCGCGGTCGTTGTACGCCATTCTCGCCACGGACACGCCCTGTTCACGCATAACCTTGTTATAGGTGCTGATAAAGAAATAGAAGTACTCATGGGTTTGGTCGGCCACGACGCAGAAATCACCGTTGCCGCCCACAAAATAGAAATTGACCGACTCGAGGTTATTCGAGTCCACCGGCGCTTCAAGCACAATACCCAAGTCCCGCCAGGTCAAGCCGTTGTCTTTGGAAATCATGCTTCCGATCCGGGGTGCCGTCTTGCTTGGAATCACCGGCGGTTCATTGTGATACCACATGTAAAGCACCTCGTCGTCCGCCTGATGCGTGGCCTCGATCCAACGGGCGCCCATGGTCCACGTGGCCTCGTTGTCAAAAGTGACGCGTGTGGCGGGGCGGCTCAGGTGAAAGACGTCCGGCCCGGATGAGCGAAACGGGTGCGCGGCCGAGTTGAACAAGTACATCGTGTCGCCAGCCCAGTGCGCGGGGCTGTTGCAGTCCACCACGCCAGCGGACTGTGGGTCCCGGCCCGTCTCCACAACTCCTGGAAACTCGATAAGCTCGGCGTCCTTGATCGCGACCGAACATTGCTCTTCGGCGGATCCCAGGAACATGGATTGCATCAGCGCCAGCCATACTGCGGTAACGGCGTAGGATTTCATAGGTCTTTCCCCTTTGCTTGAGCCGATGTGTAGAGTAAGCGATACGGGAACGCCGCGCAAGGCGCAATAACTGAAGCGCCAACACTGACCATCAAGCTCTATGCTATACTCATGAAATCTCAAGTGGTGCAACGGTAACAATGTGTCATGACTGTTTTGGAGGAAATTGAGCACCTGCTGGCGACGCTGACTCGCGCAGAGAAGACCCAGGTACTTGAATGGGTCGTGCGTGAGCTTGGGGAAGCGTTTCCACGGATCGAACGCACCCCCGGTGTCTGCGGTGGCGAGCCTTGCATCGTTCGTACGCGTATTCCTGTGTGGCTCCTGGTGCAGGCAAGACGCCAGGGCACGAGTGAGGCGGAGCTTCTGCGGTGCTATCCTGCGTTGCGGCCAGAGGATTTGGCCGATGCTTTTGCCTACGCCAGAGCGCATTCCGAGGAAGTCGAGGAGCAAATCCGGAATAATGAAACGGCTTGACGCATGGCGCATTGCTATGCCAACGAGAATTTCCCTCTCCCAACTGTGGATGCGTTGAGGCGGGCCGGGACCCGCAATCCGCCGGCGTGGTGGACTGCAACAGCCCCGTGCACTGGGCTGCCGATACGATGTACTTGTTCAACTCGGCCGCGCACCCGTTTCGCTCATCCGGGCCGGACGTCTTTCACCTGAGCCGCCCCGCCACACGCGTCATTCGATTGCACGCCGATGCTCCGGTGCACCCGGGCATCGTGGTCGCTACATTTGATTCAGACTTCGTCGCGCTGGCACAACGCATTGATGCGGCCCTAAAGGCACACGCGCCCGCTGCCGGAAAGTTGATCCGCGTCAACCGTCCTGCCTTGTGATGCTCAGGCAGCCACGATTCGCATCGTGGCTCTGTTGTCGGCTACAATTTGGACGTAAATGCCATTCCTGCGTGGGTAATTTTGCTTGCCGTGTGTGCACCCGCGCTGAGGTGCTGGGGAGTATGCATGCGCCAGCGCCTATTTAGTACGTAATTTCCTTGAAGGGGACAACTGCATGAATCCGAAGAACGTTTGCGTCGCGGGCGCCACCGGGGTGGTGGGCCGGCATATGCTGCAGGTGTTGGAGGAGCGTAATTTTCCGGTCAAGAACATCAAGCTGCTGGCGTCGGAACGGTCGCGCGGGGTGAAGCTGAAGTTCAAGGGGGAGGAGATCGCGGTGGAAGTGCTGGCGGAGGACTCCTTCAAGGGCTTTGACGTTGCGTTGTTCAGCGCGGGCGGCGGGACGAGCAAAAGGTTTGCGCCGTACGCGGCGAAGGCGGATTGCGTGGTGGTAGACAATTCGAGCGCATGGCGGATGGATCCCGAGGTGCCACTGGTGGTACCCGAGGTGAATGCTGGGGACATCCGGAAGCACAAGGGCATTATTGCCAACCCGAATTGCTCAACGATCCAGATGGTAGTGGTGTTGAAGCCATTGCACGATGCAGCCAGAGTGACGCGCGTCATCGTGTCCACCTATCAGGCGGTGTCGGGCGCGGGCAGTGCCGCAATCAACGAATTGCTGGAACAGACCCAGGCGGTGTTGAACGGGGAACAGGCGGCGCCAAAGATCTTCCCACACCAGATTGCCTTCAACTGCATCCCGCAGATTCCGCAGAGCGATGCGTTCACCGAGAATGGCTACACGTCTGAAGAGATGAAGATGGTGAACGAGACCAAGAAGATCATGGGCGATCCAGACATTCGCGTGTGCGCGACGACGGTGCGTGTGCCAGTGCACACCGGGCACAGCGAGAGCGTCAATGTCGAGTTGGAGAAAAAGCTCACGGTGGCGCAGGCGCGGGAAGTGCTGCGCAAGGCCCCCGGGGTAATTGTGCTGGACGATCCTGCGAAGCAGGAGTATCCATTGGCGACGCTGGCGGCGGGGCGCAGCGAGACGTTTGTTGGCCGCATCCGTGAAGACCTGTCGCACCCGAACGGATTGGTGCTGTGGGTGGTGTCGGACAACTTGCTGAAGGGCGCTGCTTACAACGCGGTCCAGATTGCGGAGTACCTGTAAGAGGTGGCACGCTACCTGTCAAAGCTCGCCCGGTAAAGTCGGGGTCGCCGGGGCGATTCCGGAGTCCGTCCTTGGTGAATCATCGTTTCGCCGAATTAACGTTTCTGGCGAGAGGACGCCGGCGGAGACAATGAACTTCACCGCATCTTCGACAGAGATGTCGAGCAGGGTGACGTCTTCACAAGGGACGAGGTGGAGGAAGCCTGAAGCGGGATTGGGCGTGGTGGGCATGAACATCTTATAGTAGCGTCTTCCATCCACCCCTACGACCTGACCGCTCACGAATCCCACCATCTTGATACCCTTATAGGGATAGTCGATCAAGCCGACTTCCTGAAGGACCGCACGGTCACTGAGAAGGATCATGTCGATCACTTTTTTTGAGGAAGTGTAGACCGTCTTGGCGAAAGGGACATAGTCCAGGATAAACTCGCCCCAGATGAGCAAGCGCCGAATTACGAAATGGGACGACATGGAACCCACAAGCAAGATGGCCGAAAGAATCACGAGAACTGAGATGGGGGCCAAGACCCACTGCGGTACGGCGCCGAACATGGCTTTGAGCGTCGGCAAAAGGATGCTTGCCACCAAATCAAAGAGAAACTTGATGACGGCGCCAGTCACTACCAACGGCACGAGGACGACCAGCCCCGACACAAGGTTCTTGCGCAGAGTATGCTTCAGTTGTTCGCTTCGCGTTAAGTGAGTGTGCAAAGGAAATCACTTTTCCGTCATGCTGGATGCACTGGGCTGGAGTATACGATCTGCGCGACTTTACCCCAAAATGGAACTCGGTCAGCCCGGCGCGCGCCAAGTGGCGATCCCTGGACTTCTTTTGAAGTCCTGTTTCGGGTAGTGGAACCGCAACATGTTGTGGATATCCGAAACATGGTGTTTTCCACAAGTTTTCAACACTAGAAAGTGTACAAGGCTGCGGAATTCTGATGCTCCTGAACGCCACAACAAAGACAGCTTTCAACTGCATATTTCATCAATAAACAAAGCAAATAAAACGAGTTGGAGAATAGTCGACGGAGCTGCAATCAGTCAGGAGCACTGAATGTTGGGCAATGAAAAGGTCTTTCAAATACATCTTTTGTTTGTTTTTTCCACAGGTCATTCCAAAGAGTTTTCGGGATCTCACCACTACCTATTGAAGTCACAGCCTGGATGAAGCTTAAATGCGGATCGGCATGACCACGTTTACGTACTGGTCACGAGGCGCCTCAGTGTAAGGTTTGACTACCCCCGGGCTCATGCCATCTTTAAGCACCAAGCATGTCTTCTCATTGTCGATGTGGCGGAGCACTTCCAGGACAAAGTCGGGGTTAAAGGCGATCTCCATTTTTTCACCTGCATAATCTACTTCTAATTCCTCTTCGTACTCGCCCACCTCTGGCGTGACGACTTTTAACTTAAGAATGCCATCACCGAGATTCAGGCGGACAGAGTTGAACTTTTCATTGGTCATAGTACGCGTACGCCGCATGGCCTCGATGAACTTAGAGGTATCGAGCAGGGCCTCTTTGTCATGCTTCTTTGGAATGACCATCTCATAATTGGGGAAGTTGCCTTCGATGAGGGCGGTGACCAGGCGCAGGCGGTCAAAGACAAAAGCTGCCTGACTTTCATCAATCATCACCTGGACTTCCTGTTCCTCGTTCAATAAGCGCTCGAGCTCATGAACCATCTTAGAAGGAATAATGACTTTTGCTTCCACGCCTGAAGGTATACCCTCATCATCATTGGCCATGCTCATCCGGCGCCCATCCGTTGCAACCACCGTCAGGCGGCCGTCCTGGATCTCAAATAACAGCCCCGTAAGGTTGTAGCGGGCCTGGTCGGTACAGATGGCAAAGGAGCATTTCTGGAAGAGCTTCTTCAGCGTTCCCTGACGAAAGACAAAGGGTTCCACGCCATCGAAGCTTCGAATTGGCGGGAACTCATCCGGCGACATACTAAACAGTTTTGTTTCGATCTTCCCGCACTCGAGTTCAATTACGTTATTCTCGGTGAGGTTCAGGCTGATGTCCTGGTCGGGCAATTCCGGCAACATGGAAGAAAGCCGCTGCGCCGAGACCGTCAACGCACCGGGCTTCTTGACCGTACAATCCACCGAACATTCGATGCTAACCTTCAGATCGGTGGCCGCCAAGCGCACGCTACTTCCTTCTGCTTCCATCAGGATGTGCGAGAGAATAGGGAGTGCTGATTTGGCCGCAACGACGGTTTTCACCTTGTTGACGGTTTCGAGGAGGTCCTGACGGGGAATAATGATGTTCATGCAATCGTCTCCAGTGCCGCTCTGGAAAAGTGGTGGCTGTATTCTACTGATTTCTGATCTATATCAACAGACGTAGTCGTAGTCGTGTTGCTGGAAAAGTGGCAAAACCGATCTAAGCAGTTGAAGGGGAGCGTGTTGTCCGGTGAACAAGGCTGTGGAGAAGCCTGAAAGTTTTCCGGTAGTTTCCACAGAGTACCCCGTTGCCGGATACGGTCTTTTTCCGAGTTGGTGGAAACTGGGGGAAAAGGTACAGAGGTTTTCCTGAATAAAGGTGCCAGTTTTCCACACCAGCCATTATGAAAAGGTTTCACGGGCCAAGCCGACTTTTCCACAGGCTTGATACGCTTGAATTTAGGCACGCTTTCTTGCATTTTCCCCAGTTATTCCACCGCGCGTGGAACATTCAGCGCTGAGACTCAGTACTCACTGCCAACTCGCTCCTTGAGAGCTTAAGCATCTGGGTTGACAGGGTTTATGAAGAACACCTCAGTGAAGCCATAGTATCAGGTTTGAACAATTAACCATAGTGTTTGCAAGAACTTGCTACTGCCAAGAAAGATTCGCGTCTCGGGACAGAGTCGCGATTTTCTACAGTTATACACAAGTTTTCCACACCCTCAAGCCGGATCAGTGTCCATTTCCGTCCATCCAAAGGAGTGGCATCGTACTGAAAAGCAGCAAACGATTGCAATAGCCACTGCATAGGGGGCCTCAGTGGAGTGAACGATTTGCAAGAAGATCCAAAATCAGGTACGAATTACGCGCAGGAACTCCTCTGGTGGCACGATACCCTGCTTCACCTTGTCCCGGCAACGCATGGCCATTGTCTTGAGCTTTCCGGCCTTCGCAATCTTCTCAATCGCATCGTCCTGCCCAATCATGCGCCGCACTTCGGGTGTGATATCGAGGATTTCGAAGATACCCGTGCGGCCGCGGTTCCCGGTGTGATAGCAGTTGTCGCATCCTTTACCGCGATACAGTTTCTGCGTTGTGGTAGGCAGACCGACGGACTTGAGCATTTCCGACGAAGGTTTGAACGGCGTGCGGCAGTCCGGACAGATCGTGCGGACAAGACGCTGGCCCACAATACCGGTCACGGCGCTGGCGATCAGATAAGACGGAACACCCATATTCCGCAAGGTTGAAATTGCCTCCGGGGCGTCGTTGGTGTGCAGGGTACTGAAGACCAAGTGCCCTGTCATGGCAGCGCGAACGGCGATACGGGCCGTTTCCGCATCGCGGATTTCGCCGACCAGTAGCACATCGATGTCCTGGCGCAAGGCCGCGCGCAAGGTATTGGCGAAGGTAAGGTCGATGTCGGTATCGATCTGAACCTGATTGATGCCCGAGAGCTGATACTCGACCGGGTCTTCGAGCGTCACAATGCTGTCCGTCATGACGTTCTTCTGGTTGAGGGAGGCGTAGAGCGTGGTAGTCTTGCCGCTTCCGGTGGGTCCAGTGACGAGGATCATGCCGTAGGGCTGCTCAATCATGCGCAACAGTATTTGCTCGTCCTCGTCTTCGAGTCCAAGATCCTTGATGCCGGAGAGCACGGAAGTCTGGTCGAGCATACGGAGAACCAGGCGCTCGCCCAAATAGGTGGGCATCGTGGCAACGCGGATATCAAACTCACGGTCGCCGACGTCCATGCTGATATGCCCGTCCTGGGGATGGCGTGTATCGGTTATGTCCAGGTCTGACAAGATCTTAATGCGCGAGATTGCAGCGTTGTGCAGTTGGGCGGGAATGCTCATGATGTCGTGGAGGACGCCATCAATGCGGTAGCGTACGCGCGTTTCCGGTTCTTGGGGATCGATGTGGATGTCCGTAGCGCCTGAATTAACAGCCCCCTCGATAATGGTGGACACCATTTTAACGACGGAAGCACCGGAGGCTTCGCGGGCGATTTCCTCGAAGCGGGCCTTTTCCGTATCAACACGTCCTTCTTTTTGCGCAGTAACGGCCACGGTTTTAGCCTCCTTCTTGGTTTTGCCATCGGCCTTCGGGGGTTTGGGCGCAGATTTGGCCGCGGCCTTTTGCACCGCCGGGGCGGCTTTCGGGGCAGGCTGCGGTTTGGCTTCTCGCTGTAACTCCTTATTCTTAAAGCTTTTGTATCGGGACTCGATCTCCTTGGCGAAGTTGTCGCTGGCGGTCAGCAGGGGGTATAGGCGGCGTCCAAGGAGCACCGAGAGGCTGTTGAGCCGGGTTCGCGCGCGCGGATCGACGATGAGGACGGTTAATTTGTCCCCTTCCACGCTGACGGGGATGACCTGATGCTTCTGGGCCACATTTTCCGGGACAGCCTCGAGGGCCTCCGGGCGGCTGGGTGTGCGGGCGAGCGGGGCATACTCCATGCCGGACTGGCGGCTCAGGGCCTTGGCGCGCGCCTCGTGGGAAATATAGCCACTCTCGACCAGCACATTGCCCAAGAGGCGGCCGGTGCGCTTCTGCTCGGCCAGGGCTTGGGCGAGCTGGTCTTTGGTAAGGTCGCCCGTGGCCACAAGGGTATCGCCGAGGGACTGGTGCTCATCGCGGAGGGCCTTTGGGTGGAATTCGTACCACAGCACATCCTCGAGCACGTTGAAGGGCAGCTTTCCGGTCTGCACCAATTGCCGGTACCAGGGGGTGCCGGTTCTGGCCTCCTGGGCGCGGGCCTTTTCCAATTCCTCGCGGGTGATGAGGTCTTGTTTGATGAGCTCTTCGCCGGCGCCCAAATCGCGGGTCGTTGACATCGGTGTGCCCTCCCAAGTCATTTTTCGGACAGAATGAGCGCCATTATATAGGGAAAGGCGCAAAATCGCAAAGTGTGAATAGCGAAGATTCTGCGGTTGTGCCGGGACGTGTTGTGGTTGGTATGATAGGTGTCCGGGCCAAAGGACCAAAAGGACTTAATGGACCAAAAAACATGTGCTTTTGGGTGAGGCACGTATACCCGTAATCAACGCGGAAAGAGAAGGGACTTGAGGGCATGCAGGACCAAGCACCGGGGCGGGAAGCGGCTGGACAGGGGGCGGACCTGTGGCGATTGGTGTTGGGGACGCTGGTGGTATTGCTCATCGGGACAAATGTACTCCTATACTACGGCTTGAAGGGGCCGCGGCCGGAGATGGCGAAGCCGTCGAAGAACGTGCCGGTGGTGACGCCGACGATTGATCCGAAACTTGAGACGTTGCCGATTATTAACGGGCACGATCATATCTACCGCGAGCAAGACTTGGCGAAGTACCTGGAGGCCTGCAAAGATACAGGCGTGGCCAAAACGCTCTTTGTCGCGAGCAGCGACTACACGCTGAAGGGGAACAAGTTTTCGCCGAAGGAAGGCAATGAGTGGAACTCGCGCGAGGTGTTGAAGATCGCGCAGGCGCACCCGGACGAGATCATTCCCTTTGTGACCTTTCATCCGGACGATGCGAACAAGCTGGACCTGATGAAGGAGTACTTGGCGCTGGGGGCCAAGGGCGTGAAGTTGTACACGGGCCACAGCAACTTCTATGATCGGCCGTTGCAGAATGACCAGATGCGGGAGTTCTATGCATTCTGCGAGCAGAACGGCGTGCCCATTTGCTGGCACGTGAACATGGGGAATTATGGAAAAGAACTGGAGGAAGTGCTTGCGCAGTATCCGAAGCTCAAGCTGATTATTCCGCATTTCGGCGTGGGGTTCTTCTCGCCTGGGGGCGACGTGATGCAGCAACTCGGTGAATTGATGGACGTGTGTCCCGGGGTCTATACCGATTGCAGTTTTGGGACGCGGGACATTCTGGTTTCCGGGCTTGAGAAAGTGAGCCAGTTCCCCGAGGAGTTTCGCGCGTACTACGAGAAGTATCAAGACCGGATTGTCTGGGGGACGGACATGGTGATCACGGGGAACCGGGAGAAATCCAAGGAGTGGATTGCGTCGGTGATCCGGGCCTGCCGGGACATGCACGAAAAGAGCGAGTATTACTTTTGGATGGCGGCGGACGGGACGGCGTATTCGCTGCCAAACCGGCGCAATCCGTATGGCTATCTTCGCGGGTTGAAGTTGCCGCCGGCGATTTTGAAGAAAGTGTACGGGGATAATCTGTTGCGTCTGCTGGGCCTGGGCGCGGCGCAGTAGCCGGCGAGGGGGGAGAAAAGCACCAAAAGGACGAAAAGAACAAGGAGGACAAAGGAGGCGAAGAGGACGGACCGGACACTGTGCGGCGAGAGCGCACCCGAAGGGACCAGAACTGGGACCTTTCCGCCACGGTTTCCAGGATGATAAACTTGAGGTAGTGGGCAAGCAGCGGCACAGTGGGGAGATGGAGACGCGGATTGGCGGAAGCGACCACGGCGGTGGCAGAAAAGCCGCCGCTGACGACACACAAGCAACCGATACGCCTAAAGCCGGACAATCGCCGTGTCATCATGCGGCCGTTTGTGCTGGGTGAGGCGCGCATCCGGACGGTGGTTAATCGGGTGCGACCCATGGCGGAGGAGCAGGTGGCGGAACTGCTTCAGGGAGTCATTGGCGACTACTCCGGGCGCCACCGCAACATTGAGCGCACGCTTTGGAATAACTTTGAGGAAGTGCGCCCGTATATCGAAGGGGTAGAAGCGTTCAGCGATCAGCGCAAGCTCCTGGTGGCGACTTTTTTCACGATGGAGTACGCGATCGAATCGGCGGCGCTGTTCAATCCGTCGATGGTGCCCGGCCCGGACCAGGCCAACCTCCAGCCGGACGAGGTGCGGGTGGTGATGAGCCTGCGGGCGACGGGCGAAGGGCATGTGTCGTCGATCGAGTTTCGGGAAGCGATCATCGCGGGGGACGGTCATCTTGCCATGGAGCCGACGAGCCGCTTTGTGGCGGCGCCGGCGCTGCGCAAGGACACGGTGTATGACCGCCATCTTTTCCGCTTGCGCGTGCTGGCCATGGGCGCCCCGGGCCCGCCGGAATCGTCCGAGATCCACGGAACGGCCTTTGGGGAACAAATCGTGGACCAGGTGCTGGCGCCGCTGGGTGACCGGTTTACGTTCGATGCGCTGGCACAGGCGATCCACGATTACCGCCAGCAGGATCATTCCTATCCGGCATTCGCGGAAATGCAACTTGACCGCATGATGCTGCTTGCACGGGCGAATTACGAGCTGACTTTCTCGAAGGACTCTGAAATCTCGGAGCGAGTGGTGTTTCCGGTCACGATGCACGAAAGCCGCGGCATTGAAGACGCGCGTTTTGTGCGCTTTGTGGAAGACGATGGTCAGATCCGGTATTTGGCGACGTACACCGCGTTTGACGGATTCAATATTATGAGCCAATTGCTGGAGACAGATGACTTCCTGCAGTTCAAGGTACACACATTGAATGGCCGCTACGTGAACTCGAAGGGAATGGCGTTTTTCCCCCGCCGGCTCCATGGCCGCTATGCTATGATCAGCAGAGTAGATGGCGAAAACTTGTTCGTGATGTATTCGGACAACATCCATTTCTGGGACGAAGCGGAGTTCCTGCGGGCGCCCGAGCAGCCTTGGGAGTTTATGCAGATAGGCAATTGTGGTTCGCCCTTGGAGACGGAGGCTGGCTGGCTGCTGTTGACCCATGGCGTGGGCCCGATGCGCCGCTACTGTATCGGCGCGCTGCTGCTGGAGCGGGACAATCCCGCCCACGTGATTGGCGCATTGCCCTGGCCCTTGCTGGCGCCGGACGAAGAAGAGCGCGAAGGCTATGTGCCAAACGTGGTGTACAGTTGCGGCGCGCTGATTCACAACGGATGGTTGATCATTCCGTATGCCGTGTCGGATTTTCAGACGCGGGTGGCGTCGGTGTGGTTGGCGGACTTACTGGCGGCGTTGACGCCGGTGTGACACGGACGCGACACGGACAAACACGGACAAGACGGACAAGACGGACAAGAAGGCCGGCGCGGATGACGGGAATAGGCGCCGGGCCGGATTTGGCCAGGACAAGTCATGAGAGAGATCAAGAAAATTGCGGTGATTGGCAATTACTTGCCGCGTCAGTGCGGCATCGCGACGTTCACGACGGACATCGCGGAGTCGCTGGCGGCGGCTTATCCGCAGATTGAAGTTTTCGCGTTGCCGGTGAACGACATTCCGGAAGGGTACAAGTATCCGCCGCGCGTTCGCTTCGAGTTGGTGGAGGAGGAAATCGCCAGCTACCGGCGCGCCGCGGAATTCCTAAACATCCACGACATTGATGTGGTGTGTTTGCAGCATGAATATGGGATTTTCGGGGGCACCGCGGGGAGCCATGTGTTGCGGTTGCTGGAACGGTTGCGGATGCCGGTGGTGACGACGCTGCACACGATCTTGCAGGCGCCGGACCCGCAGCAGTTCGAGGTCCTGAAGAGTGTGTGCGAGTTGTCCGAACGTGTGATCGTGATGGCGCAACGGGGCCGGGACTATCTCGAAGAGATTTATGGCGTTACGGGCGACAAGATCGATTTTGTGCATCATGGCATTCCGGACTTCACTTTTGTTGATCCGAACTTTCACAAGGATCGCTTCGGCGTGGAAGGCAAGACGGTCCTGCTGACGTTTGGCCTGTTGTCGCCGAACAAGGGGATTGAATACGTCATTGAGGCGCTGCCGCGTATCCTCGAGCGGCATCCTGATGTGGCGTATATCGTGCAGGGGGCGACGCACCCGCACCTGCGGCGGACTGAGGGTGAAGCGTACCGGCTGAAGTTGCAGCGGTTGGCGGCCACCAAGGGGATTGAGGACAAGGTCTTCTTTCACAATCGATTCGTGGAGTTAGAGGAACTGATCGAGTTTATTTCGGCGGCGGACATTTATATTTGCCCCTACCTGAGTATGGAGCAACTCGTCTCCGGGACGCTGGCCTATACGGTGGGCGCGGGGAAGCCCGTCATCTCGACGCCGCTGTGGTACGCGGAGGAAATCCTGGCGGAGGGGCGCGGCATGCTGGTTCCGCCGCGCGATCCGGTGGCGATTGCGGAGGCCGTGTTGCACTTATTGGAGCATGAGGCGGAGCGGCATGCGATGCGCAAGCGGGCCTACATGCTGGGCCGCGAGA
Source organism: Candidatus Hydrogenedentota bacterium (assembly GCA_016182645.1). Taxonomy (GTDB): domain Bacteria; phylum Hydrogenedentota; class Hydrogenedentia; order Hydrogenedentales; family JACPGD01; genus JACPGD01. The sequence goes on from JACPGD010000043.1 coordinate 14,846, forward strand.
TGGTCTGGCCACAGATCGCGCACAAGTATATGGACACTTTTGAGCAGGCGCGGGTTGACCGCGAGCACAAACCGCGGCCGCTGCCGGTCCGGAAGGCGCGGCCTCCCCTGCATGAACTTCCGCCGCTGCGGTTGGAGCACTTGCGGCGGCTCACGGACAAGACCGGGATCTTGCAACACGCAAAATTCACAGTGCCGGACTTGCGGCACGGGTACACCCTAGACGACAACGCGCGCGCGCTGATACTGATGGTGTTGCTGGAGCGGCAGGGCGAAGCCTACGCGGCGCTCGCCGCAGACCTGGCGCCGATCTACATGGGATTTCTGTATTACGCGTTTAATGCGGAGACACAACGTTTTCGCAATTTCATGGATTACCGGCGCGAATGGATTGAGGACGTGGGCAGCGAAGATTCGCACGGGCGGGCGCTGTGGGCGCTGGGGACGGCGGCGGGCCGGAGCCGGAACCGGGGCGTGCGCGACTTGGCGGTGAACCTGTTTGAAGCGGGGCTTCCGATTACGCGGGAGTTTACGAGTCTGCGCGCCTGGGCGTTCACGGTGCTGGGGATCCAGGAATTCCTGCGCCGTTTTTACGGCCACAGTCTGGCACAAGATACGCGGACACTCCTGGCCGAGCGGCTTCTGGGTGAGTATCAACAGCATGCCTCCCCAGACTGGCCCTGGTTCGAGGACACGATTACCTACTGTAACGCACGGGTACCGCACGCGCTCATGCTCTGCGGGCAGTGGCTCGAGCGGGGCGAGATGATCGATGCGGCCCTGCGCGCGCTGGACTGGCTGGTACGGGTACAACGGCGGAACGGGGAGCATTTCACGCCGATCGGTTGTGATGGGTGGTACCAGCGCGGGGGTGAACCCTCGCGTTTTGATCAGCAGCCGGTCGAGGCGCATTCGACGATCGCCGCCTGTCTGGACGCCTACCGGATTACGGGGGACACCTGCTGGATGCGGGAGGCGCGCGTGGCGTTCAATTGGTTCCTCGGCGACAACGACCATGGCCACCCCTTGTGCGATCCCACGACGGGCGGATGCTTCGACGGTCTTGGGCTTGATTCAATCAACCAGAACCAAGGCGCGGAGAGTACCCTGGCCTATCTGCTTTCCCATGTCGAGATGATCATGATTCAGGAGGCCGTGCCGGAGCCTGGCGTGAAACAGCGGGACAGTGATGGCAGCGAACTGGCGCTGAAGAAATGAGCGCGGGCGGGGGAATGGGGAGTATGGGGCAATAGGGCCGGGAAACTAACCTTTGGGTCTGAGGCGGGCCAGGCTTTGGGCGGCGAGGAGCAGCATGCCGAGACAGAGAAGATCGCCCAAGGATTCTGACCAGTGAGTATTGCGGCGGGAGCGGTCGCAGTTGAAAGTGGGGCCGGTGAAGCGCTGGAGTTCTTCGCGGGTAAGGCGCTCGTTGCCGTCGGAGTCAATGATTTCAAAGGCCTCTTCCGTTAATTCGGGGACGATGAGAACGGCCTCGAAGTGGGTCAGGGCGCCGTCGTGATTAGCGTCCGCCGAATCGAAGAAGGCGAGTAACGCGCGCGCCCAGGTTTCGATTTCATCTTCTCCTTCACCCTCACCCTCACCTTCTCCTTCACCCTCACCTTCGCCCTCCCCTTCGCCCTCCCCCTCGCCCTCGCCTTCACCCTCGCCCTCGCCCTCACCCTCGAACCCTTTCGCCTCCGCTTCGCCGGCTTCGGGATGCTGCGCTTCGATGATTTGAGCAGACGAACTTTTTGTGAGCGGGGTCTCGATGGCTGGGGGCATCATGCCGATGACGATAGGGACCAACGTTAGCATGAGAAACATGGGGATGCGGCTCCTGGGCCGACATTGCAGCGATGAGGACATTATACAGGAGGCCACGCGGCTGAATCTGGGGTTTTCCCTGAAACTGGGGTGGTGGATGTTGAGGAATGAATGGACAGGATGGACGAAATGGACAGGGGTGGAAGAAGTTTTCCTTTAGCCCACGGCCTACAGCCTAAAATCACTCCCCTTCTTCGAATTCGTCTTCATCCTCCTCTTCCTCTTCTTCGGCTTCGCCGGTGGCGATGATGGAGGCGTCCTGGCCGGCGAGTTCCATGACGTCCTCGGCGGCGAAGATGGGGCAGCCAACGCGGACGGCGATGGCGATGCCGTCGCTGGGGCGGGTGTCGATGCGGAGGACTTGCTCGACGTGGCCCTGGGGATTGCGCTGTTCGACGTTGAGATGGGCGAAAAAGGTATCGTTTTCGAGGCGGTAGATATTGACGGACTGGAGAGAGGCGCGGAGCCCGGCGAGGAGGTTGCAGACGAGGTCGTGAGTCATGGGGCGCGGCGTCTTTTCCTTGGTGAGCCCCATGTGGATGGCGCTGGCCTCGGGGATGCCGACGAGGATGGGGAGCACGCGGGTACCATGGCCGAGCAGGACGAGGGGATAGGACTGGCCATCGGCGTGGCTCACGCCCAGGACTTCCAGTTCAACCATTCCATGTCACTCCTTGTTGAACACGCGCCGGATCGTGCGAAGGTAGCAGTAATCACTATAGCGCGAGACGCACGGGGAGAATCAAGAGGAATTATGAATTAAGAATGAGGAATTAGGAATGGGGGACTAATGGCGGCGGGGTGCTTTCGCGAGGAGGAGCAGGAGGAAGAGCGATGCAACGGCGTAGTCGCCGGGGGCGGGGCTGTGACGTGCACTGGGGCCGAAGTTGCGGAGACATTCGAGGATGGGGTTGTCGCCTTCACCTTCTCCTTCGCCCTCGCCTTCTCCTTCGCCTTCACCCTCACCCTCACCCTCTGTTCCGGCGGGTGGCAAGCTGAACGTGACGGCTTCGGTTTCACCGGGCTGCAACTCGATCTGATCCTGGGCGGACCCGTATCCGGTTGCGGCCGCGGTGAGGGTGTAGTGCCCGGCGTCGAGGGGAGTGAATATGAGGAGGCCGCTGGCTTCGTCGTAGTCGGCGTAGGCGCCGCTTTCCTCGAGGGTGCAGGCAGGGGCCCATTGGGCGGCAATGATGCCGCCAGTGTCCGCGTCGCGTACTTGCACGGCCAGGGTGCCTGGGAGGAGCGATTTACCGATGTAAGGCTCGAAGGCGACGTCGCCATCGACTTTGGCGGCGATCTCGGCGCTGGTATAGACGCCCCAGTCATTGACGTGGGCAAAGGCGGTGGAGACGTCGCTGTTGGCGATGATTCTGCCGGTGATGCCGCGGAAGCGGTTGAGGCCGGTGCGCGCGATGAGATCCACATTGCCAGCGAGGGGCGCGATAGGCAGGCCACCGGGTTCGGGCAGGGCCATGATGGCGTCACCCGCGACGGCGGAGAAGGTGTTGCGGGTGACGGTGGTGCCGGACCCGAACCCTTCGAGGCCGACGGTGACGTTTTGAACGATGCTGTCGCGCAAGACGGACGCGCCGGTGAAGTTGCCTTGCAGGGAGAAGCCGATCGCGCCGGCCCGGGCGCGGCCATCAAGGACGACCCGGCCCAGTTCGAACGGCGCGGCGGTCTGGATGAGCGGCTGGGTGACGGGGGTCTTGGCGTCGCGGTAGGTAATGGTGCAGTCCACAATGGAAGAAGCGTCAGCGCCGCGTACGACGGGAAGGTCGTCGTCCTGTCCCTCGATGATGCTCAGGCCGGCGCCTACACCTTGAACTTGGACGTTGGGGATCATCTCAATGTTTTCGCGGTAGGTGTCGGGGGCGAGGTGGACGAGTACGGGGTGGAAGTCGGTGGCGAAGTTGGCAATCTCTTCGAGAGCGCGGCTGATCGTGCGAAAAGGCTCTTCGGGCGTGCCATCGCCACCATCGCTGCCGCTGGGGGAGACATAGACGTCGTCGAGGGCGAGGTCTTCGTTGTCGCGGGGAGAAGTCTGGAACCGGAATTCGAGGAGATTGGACTGTCCGTCGCCATCGGCGTCGTCTTGGGCGTCCGCGGGATCATCGGGGTTGAAGTTGTACTGGTCCTCGAAGGAGTCGGGCATGCCGTCGCCATCGCGGTCGCTGTCGATGCGAAACAACCCGCGACGTTCGCCGTAGCTGCGAACGCATTCGGCGGCACCGGTGGCGAGGGCGAGGTCGACGAGGCGCAACTCGGATTCTTGTTCGAGTTCGCCGATGACGGTGAAGACGAGTTCGCCGAGGAGAAAGGGGTTGGTCTGGTTGGTAGGATCGCCGCCGGGACGGACATCGTCGAAGGTGCTGATCTCGTTTTGATTGAGGCCGAAGATGGTGAGGCGGATGAGGCCAGGCTCCGGCAGGCTGGCCACGAAGTCTTTGTCCTACCAGAGGTCCAGGAGCGGGCCTGGGATCACCTGGACGGTGGCGCCTGTGGTGAGGACGGGCGTGAGGACGCCTTCGTCATATTCGAGTCCGGCGGTAATGTTGGAGGCGAGGTCGGGCAGTGTGCCGTTGCGCTCGAGGAAGAGGGGAATGCGGACGACAGAGGCGGGCGCGGCCTGGAGGCTGCCGGGGTAGAGGACGTTGTTGAAGCGGAGGGCGTTGTCTTCGTCATCGGCGGTGGCGGGTGATGGGAACAGAACGCACGCGGTTATCGAAAGTGAAAGCAGGTAGCGCAGCATGCCGTGACACCTCCCCCGGCCCATTGACCCCGCCAAGAGGGTTATTTTGACGCAATTTGGCTGCTGCTGCAAGTGGAGGAGGGGGGAGATGGACGAACACGGACGAACACGGACGAACACGGACCGGCACGGACAAAAGGGACGGGAGGGACTGGGGACCAGGGGCGGGATGACGCCTATGCCAGGTAATTCAGGACGGCGTCGGCCGCCTGGCCGTAGGCGCCGTCGGTGCGGCGGTAGGCGGCGAGTTGGGTGAGGCGGTTGCCGCCGCTGGCGGCTTGATCGGTGTTGAGGTAATTGAGGCTGAGTTCGGCGACGCCGGCTTCGGCCAGGGTGATCAATTCACCTTCTTCGGTGATGCCGTTGCCGTTGTCGCGGAAGAGCCGGAGCTGGGCGAAGTCCTGGTCAAGGTTGTCGATGGCGCCGTCGCTGTTGCTGTCGAGTTTGCGCAGTTCTTCATAGCCGTTGGCGGCGCCGAGTTGATCGCCGAAGAGTTCCTGGCCGCTGTTGATGAGGCCGTCGCCGTTGCGGTCGATGGCAAGGAAAGCGTCGCCGCCGGTGACGAAGGCGACTTGGGCCTGCTGGCCGTTGCCGAGGATGTCGAAGCGCGCGCCCTGCTGATAGTTGCTCAGTTCAAAGCCGTCGTTGTCGAGGTCGAGAATGATGGGGTCGGACTGCTGCACGACTTGGGCCTGCTCGACGGTCACCTCCGCGCTGAACTCGAAGTTAAATTCGAGCTGGATTGAGGCGGCTTGAACCGAGGCGCCGTTGCTGCTGCCGCCGCCATTGCCGGCGAGGGCGGGTAGTCCAGCGTCGCCCAGACTGCCGAGGAATTCCTGGACGAGACGCTGGAAGAGATCTTCGAAGGAGACAGGATCGGTTTCGGTGGTGGAGCCGTTGAAGAGGTTGAGGAATTCGTTGAGGAACTCGTTGCCGGCGTCGAGGAAGCGCTGGGTGAGACCGATGAGCTGGTCAAGGAGGTCTTCATTGCCTTCGGCGCTTTCGGAGGCGTTGGCGAAGCCGTTGAGGGCGGCGCCGGAGAGGGTCATCGAGAAATGGAAGCGCGCGGCGACACGTTGGCTGGTGGCAAGGTAGGAAGACTGTTGTGTGCCTTCGAGCCCGTCGGCGACGGTGGCGGTGCGCTCCTGGAAGACGGCGAGTTCCTCGGCGCGGGACTCGAAGAAGAAGTCGAAGGAGAGTTGCTGCGCCTGCACCTCGGCGGTGGAGCCATTTTCGCCGTCGGCGAAACGGGCAGCGACTTCCTGGAACTGGGCGGCCAACGAGAGACGCTGGACGCGGCTGGAATACGTGACGAGATTGAACTGATCTTCAACAGCGGCGGGATCGGCGGGGGTGGACGGTGAAGCGGCCTGCGGGGCGGGGGGCTGGCTTTCCGGGAGTTTGGCGGCGGCATTTCCGCTGCGCAACAGGGAAGAAAGAGACAGCAGATCCCGGCTGAGTGTGCCGGCATTCAAAAGATCAACCGAGGCGGCTCCCATGGCAATATGCTCCCGCATTCAGAATTTCCGGTCCGTCGCAGTTCTGTTTGTCGGCATGAGGCCGCAAAAGCTTTAGAAGCGGCCGGATTTAATTGAAAAGTGATGGGAAGGATGGGAAGAATGATGTTTGAACGGCGACAGGCACCGGGTGGGTGCGCAGTTTTGTGGGGAGAACTTTCTGCCATGAAGAACTTGGGAATCTGTCTTCTCGTGGTTTCCTGGTGCTTTTCCGTGTTGCCCTCTGGCGCGGATGTCCCTGTCATCCCCGGTGCGCAGGGTTTTGGCATCACCACGCCGGCGGGTCGGGGTGGGGTGGTGGTGCATGTGACGAATTTGTACCCGACTGGGGAAGGGTCGCTGGCGGCGGCATTCCAGGTGCGGGGTCCGCGGGTTATCGTGTTCGATGTGGGCGGAGTGATCGAGCTGACCGAGAACCTGGTGCTCGACGAGCCGTTTGTGACGATGGCGGGACAGACGGCGCCATCGCCAGGGATTACGCTGGTTGGGGCGGGGCTGGTGGTGCGGGCGCATGACGCGCTGATCCAGCACCTGCGGATTCGCGTGGGGGACCGGAAGGAAGGGCCGCGGCCGGATAGCCGGGACGGGGTCGCCATTCTGGGGCGAGACGATGGCGAGGGCGCGTACAACGTGGTGCTCGATCATTGCTCGGTGAGCTGGGCGATTGACGAGGGGATCAGCACGTGGTATATGGGGGTGCATGACGTGACGATCCGGGCGTGCATCAGTGCGGAGAACCTGTCGAAGTCGCTGCACCCGAAGGGGGAGCACTCAAAAGGGATTCTGATCGGCGATCACTCGAAGCGGGTGGCGGTGCTGAACAATCTCTTCGCCCACAACACGCAGCGGCATCCGTTGATCAAGGGGGACGTCGAGGCGGTGGTGGCGAACAACCTGATTTACAATCCCGGCACGCAGGGCATCCATTTCTCCGATCCGGAGGGGTCTGGGCCGTGCAAGGCGGATGTCGTGGGGAATGTGTTTGTTCCGGGCAAGAGCACGTGGCAGACGCTGGGGTTGTTTTCGCTGATTCGCGCGTTCTCCGACACGAAGCCAGGGTCGCAGTTGTTCATCGGCGAGAATGGGATTGCGAAGAGCGTGGACGCGGCGGTGACGGTGTATGAATCGGTTAAGGTACCGGTCTCATTGCGTGTGCCCGTGCCGGCGGTGATGCCGGGGACGTGGAGACTGCTGCTGGCGGATGAAGTCATTGCATGGGTCACGCAGCACGCGGGCGCGCGGCCCACCGACCGCGACGAGGGACGGATCATCGACAGTCCGGAAGAGGTGGGCGGGTTTCCTAAGCCCGCGCCGGCTTACAAGAAGGCCGTGCCGCCGGAGAACCCGAACGGGGATGAAGATGGCGACGGCTATACGAATGTGGAAGAATGGCTGCACGCGCAGGCGGCGGCGGTGAAGTAAGGAAAACCTCTTTCCCTGTGATTCATCCACCCGGACGCGACGAGGCGACCTTTGTCCCGCCTCAACAAGCGTTTCCCCATTCATTCCTGAGAATACCCACGCTTCTTGCTGAGTTTCCTCACGATTTCCTTCTCGTCGGCATCTACGGCATCCATCGAAGCCGCATGCGGAGAGGAAGCAAATCGTCCTTTGTCTGGCTCAATCCCTTCAAGAATCTCCATTCTATGCACGAACAGTTGCGCGATTGTAAGTCCTGGATAGAGCCGTATTGGAATTTCCCCGACGTTGGAGATTTCAAGCGTGAGTACGCCTGAATACCCTGCGTGCACACCAATTGCTGTTGCTATAATGAGTCCATCTCTGCCCCAAGATGATCGACCAATTACGTATGCACCAAAGTCGCGTGGCAGATGGACCCATTCCAGTGTTTGACCAAGAACAAACTGCCGTGGATGAAGGACAAAATGGTCACCCAATAGGACATAGTATTCGTCTTTGTACTGTTGCAGTTTCTCTTCGTGATTCTCGTCCAGATGGTTGAGCTCGGCAATCTTAGTCCTGCTGGGAACAACAAAGAGTTGCCCTAATCGCAAATCTACTGCGCTTTGGCCTTTCTTCGCTTGCTTACCCCAGTCGAGGATGGGGGTAATGATGAGCCGATTCTCCGGCGGTGTATTCTGGTCATGCATCAGCTCCCATATCTTATCCGTTGATAGCATCTGACGCCTCTTCGTTCCAGGTCAGGATGATGTCATTTAATTCCATGCTTTTCATGAGGAAGGCGTTGAATTCTAGGGCCACAGCTTGTTCATCCGAACTGCGGTCTTTGGGAAGGCGCTGGCGAAATCCTGCATATTTGCGGAGGTGGCTCAACCACCCTGCGTTTAGGATGCTTCGAATATCTGCCGGCACATAGGCCACTCCATCCTCCCCTGGCAGCGACTTAAGGACTTCGGCCGGTGGAATGTCGGCCACAATTAATCTCAGCAAGGCTTCGACTTCTTCAGTGTAATTCCCGGGCAAATAGACGTGCTGTCCAAGATCCTCCATCACAACCTCCCGGAGTTTTTCTGGATCGTGAAGGGCATCAAACAAGTAGATAAGAAGCAAGTGCTTTTCGTTTGCGCAATCGATGTCCTCATTTGCAACAGGCCGCCATTGATCTAAGTACTCTCCTGCCTCTTCTGGCAGGAAACTGGAAGGGTATAAATGGTCCATATATTCCAGAAGCCGGCGTAAACGGAACCGCGGGGGTGGGTGGTCATCGTCGGGAGAATCCAGTCGTCCCATCGAGACAATGAATTCAGCAAAGGCAAAGAAGTAGGCAGGACCAAACAATAGAATTCCGTAAAGATCCGCCGCGAGCTCTTTTCTCCACCGCCCAATTTGTGGCTTTAGGAGCTCCTTGATTTTTCGTCCCGCTTTGTCCGGCTGCCTCTCGTCTATTGTCAGACGCGATAATGTTTCGATTCCACATGTTCCGCCCCAGCTGGAAATGGACTCTCTGACCGGGAAGAATATGTAGACGGTCAAAGAGGAACCATCCATGAACACGAACAAGCACCGGCGTCATTTTACAGCAGAAGAGAAGGTCAAGGTACTTCGGCGGCACCTCTT
>JACPGD010000240.1 GCA_016182645.1 Candidatus Hydrogenedentota bacterium
CCCGGAAGAGTGAACGTGGCCGTCGTTTCGTCCACGGGAGTGAGCGGAATGTCTTGCCCATTGACCGCGAGGCGCTTTATGCCCGCGGGATCGAAGACAACTCCGGCCCGGGTTCCGTCGTCGGCAGGTGCATCGAGGCTGACCGCGGGACCATCGAGGTCTGTCTCGAGTGGCAGGCTGGCCGTGGCGACGTGGCCCGCGAGATCGGTGACGATGACCGGCACTTCACGCGTTCCCGGTCCAATGGGCACGGTGACGCGGAAGGGAAGCTCCGGCGCGGATTGCAGCACCGCGACCTGTTGGCCGCCGACCTCCACCCGGGCCACGTAATAATCGTCGCGGGCGCGCCCAGCCACTTCGAGACTGAGCGCATGCACGGGGGCCGCTCCGGGCAGCGCCTCAAACTCCACCGCCGGCGGCACCTGGTCCCCACCGGCCGCGGCAATCCGTTTCAACCGCACCTGATCGAGGAAATACGCGGCGCGCGCGCTGAACTGCTGGGAGAGGCTGGCCTGCAAGGCCTCTTCCGCCCCCGCCAGGTCCTGCTGGTAATACCGCGTTACGCCGAGCTCGCGCTGCGGGAAGTATTCCGGAATGAAGTGCAAGCCGTAGATGCGCGGCCAGAGCTGGTCCTTGCTCCGGTTGCCCAGCGCCGTGCGGAAGTCGCGCGCCGCTTCAGCGTAATAACCTCCTTCAAGGAAGGAGCGTCCCCGCTCGTAATAATTCCACCAACGCCCACGGAAACGGCCCTGCGTGACACCGTAGCGCACGCCATCGCGCATGTGCTCCCCGGAGTCTGATTTCAACGACGCACACCCGGGCGTCAAACAGGCGAGCCATAGAACTCCCGCGATCAGCACCAGGAACGCCAAATGCGGGCGCCATGCAGCATTCATGATGGTGGCCTTTCTCGCACGTACCAGCCTGTTTCCGGTGATCCGGGCAGTTGGTCTGCCGGAATGTCCTCTATCCTGACCTCAGTGACGCCACTGCCGATGTTGCCGGTGGTAGTGACCAGGTTTCCCAGTGCTGGCTCATTTTCTTGCATGAATACGTCGAAGCTCAGGTTCTCTTTGACGCCGACATAAGCGCCAATATCAATCTTGGGCACGCCCCTGTCGGCATAGAGTCTCCCTTGAAGCGGATATTTCCGGGGGACTTCCGCGGCGATAATCTTGGAGACATTCTCTGCCAGCGCAATCGGATCATCCTCCTGCACCTCAACGCGCGTATCCACCTGAATCCACGATGTTTCAACGTCCGTAACCTTCACGCGGAGGGACCGGCTCCTGCCGAAGTCGAGGAATTCCCCCGTAACTAAAAGGCGCGCACCGGCAAACTTACCTAATTTCGAGCTATAGCGCTGGTCCTTGCTCAGATTCGCGGAAAGCACTTGCTCCGTCAAGAGCGTGCCGAGCGTGCTACGGTCCACCGTGGGCAATGAGGGGTGCTTCATCAATTCGATGTTGAGGAGATCGGGGAGCAAATCGAGAAGGCTTTGCGTGGTCAGGGACTTGGCTGCTCCCGCATCGAAGGGAAGCACCAGCAGCGTCAGTCTTCGGCTAGTCCAATCATCCCCCGCTTCTAAGATTTCCCCCGCATCTATTTTCCGCCCAATCTCTCGCGCCAATTCGACGTTCTTTTCGTCTTGTTGCGCTTTCTCCGCGCGCGCAATCATGTTCGCGTAGAGCTCGGCCAGCTTTTGCGAACTAGGACTGGCCATCCCCTCAATACCCTTGAAGACAGCGGCGGCTTCCGCCAGTTTGTTCAGCCGGTAATAGGCCTGGCCGAGCAGGATCATCGCCTCAACATACTGCCACTCATAAAAGAAGTCTCGCGATGAGAGGCCGTCGAGCTTCTTGACCACTTCATCGTACCGCTTGGCCTGCAGGTCGTCGCGCGCAAGCAACGCCTTGATATAAGCGTTCTTGCTCAACTCCAGCGCCTGTTGCAGGGCCGTCTGCGCATCCGGCTCGCGGGCGGCGAGTTTGGTGGCGGCCAAGCCTTCCCCCCGCAGCGCTTCCGCGCCATCAATGGACTCAAACGCTTTGCGCGCTTCCTCAAGGGCGGCTTCTTGCAGGTGGGCATAGCCCAGGCCGAAAAGGGCGCCGTCATCGCCGGGGCGTTGGCGCAGATACTCGGAGTACAGGTCGCGCGCCTTGGCATAGTTTTCCCGGTCCATTTGTGCGCGGGCGCTCGAAAGGGTGCCCGCTTCCGCCGTGGGAATCAGCAACGGAATGAGAAACCAGGTGCCCGCGGCCACGAGCACACCGGCCGCGAGCGTCGTGACCACCCGGGGCAAACGCATCCTTGAAGAGGCGGACCGAGGATGGGCCCCGCGCTCATCAATCGCCGCGGCCACTTGGCGGAGTTGCTGTGCAAATTCCGCCGCACTGTGGAACCGCTCGGTTTTTTCATGGGCGATGGCCCGCTCGATCAACGTCACCACCGGTTCAGGGAGCTTTGGCATGAGGTCGCGGATGATCTTTCGTTCGCCCGCCACAATGCGCTGCATGACCTCGGTGGGCGAGTTCCCCTCGAAGGGGAGGCGTCCGGAGATGAGATGGAACAGTGTGACACCAAGCGAGAAGATGTCGGAACGTTCGTCCAGTGCTTTTCCGCCCGCCTGTTCGGGCGACATATAGGCGGGCGAGCCGCTGACGGCCCGCTTGTCCTCCGCGCGTCCCGCGTCACGGAATTGGGCCAAACCAAAATCGCTCAGCTTGACCTGGTCATTCGCCAGTTCCAGCAGGATATTGGCCGGTTTAATGTCCCGGTGCAGTACGCCGTTGCGGTGCATGTACGCGAGGGCCTCAGCCGCTTGAGCGGCAAGGGTGAGGGCGCGGGGGAGCGGGATCCCCTGGGGGTGGCGGCGCAAGAGATCGGCGGCGTTATCTTCCACAAACTCGAGGACAAAGTAAGGGATGCCTTCCTGTTCGCCCCAGCGGTGAATCTGCACTATGCCGGCATGCTTGCTCAAGGAGGCAAGCATTTGCGCCTCACGCTGGAAAATGGCGATGCGTTCTTCATCGAAGGTTTCGTTCAGCACCTTGATAGCGACCACGCGATCCAGCGACGTATCCAACGCCTTGTATACGGTGCCAAAACCGCCCCGGCCCAGGACGCCCTGGAGCGTGAAATCGCGCAGCGCCCCAGTGAGCACGAGATTGCGGCGGGTTTCTTCATTCGCGGGGTCGCACAAGGGCCCTTCGCAAAGGACGGTCTCTTGCGAGGGCTTGTCTTCTGGCGCCGCGGGCGGTTGTGCATCGCACGGCGTGGGACGCAAACTCCGTGTGGAATCATTTCTTTCGGCGGAAGTGCCCCCCGCCCGCTCTTCGTGCCTGTGATTCATTTGGTTACTCGCTGGCTGATCTTCGGGTTATGTCTCCATCAACGTGGAGGCAACTGGCGTGCCAACGCGCCGGCATCAGTCACCCTCGCGCATGATGACATGCCACCATTTCCCGGCAATCTCCTGCAACTGTTTCTTTTCGAGTTCCGCTTCGGCCCCGGAAGTGTCCTGGAGCCATTGCCGCACTTCACGCAGCTTGTTGTGGATGGTCTGATAGGATTTCTCGGCGCGGCGCGCGACTTCGCTGAGGTTGCCCTCGCACGCGGCGATAAGCGCGACGAGATATTGCCGCTCGGCGATTTCCATGTAATCGTCCCAGCGTTTGCGCGCGAGCGCCGCGAGGACGGCCTCCGGCCGCGGACCCTGCGTAACGCCCACGCCACGGCAAAAGCTTTCGGGTAGGTGGGGCACGTCGATGATAGGCTGGTCTGGCGGCGTGAGGGCGTAGGCGACTTCCAGATACTGAATCAATTCACGGATGTTGCCGGGCCAGTGGTAGGCCTTGAAGAGGGCAAAAGCCTTGTCGGACATGCGCTTCGGCGGGTCATCGGGGTGTTCCGCATTCATGTGCTGGAGCTTGCGTTGCACGAGCAACGCAATGTCGTCGGGGCGTTCGCGCAACGGCGCCAGGGTGATGGTAAACGCGCCAACGCGGTACCAGAACTCGCGGAGCAACCGGCCCGACTCGCAGAGGCTGACCGGATCTTCGCTGGTGGCCAGTATCACGTAACAATGGGTCTTCCGGGTGCTGTTGCTACCGAGACGGGAAAACTCGCCGGTGTCCAGCACTTTGAGCAGCTTGCTCTGGAATTCGGCGGTGGTTTTGCCAATTTCATCCAGGAACAGCGTGCCGCCGGCAGCCGCTTCAAACCACCCGGCTTTCGCGGTATAGGCCTTGTCATGGGCGCCCTTCTCATAGCCAAACAATTCGGACTCGGCCAGCGTGATGGGGATCGCCGCGCAATTCAATTCGAGGAACGGCTGCGCCGCGTGATCGGACAACCGGTGGATGACCCGCGCGAGCGCGCTTTTGCCCGTGCCGGATTCCCCGAGAAAGAACAACACGCTGAGTTTACGGTCGCCTTGGAACGCGCCGAGGTAACGTTTGGCGGCGAGTTCCGCGAAGTACATGCTCTTGCGGTGGTCGACCGAGTTACCCCAAAGCCGCTCACTCTCGCAGAGTTGGACCATGTGCGCCGAAGGCAAATGGGGGACGGATTCGATGACGGCGGCCCGTTCGGCCTCGAGTTCGGTGAGGGCCGCGAGCAGGGGCTGAATCATGCGCACGGCGAAGTGGACGAAAGTATTGGCGTCGTCCGACAGTTCTTGCCCGGGCCTCTGCTTGTCGAAGTGGGCCTCCAGCAAACAATGACGGCTGCTCTGGCCCGCCGGCACGTTGATAATCCAGCTTTGCCGGGCGCCTGCGTCCTGCCGGAGGTGTGCGTATTGGGAGCGCATCGCCTGGGTGGCCGTGTCGATGCCGTGTTCGTGCAGCAATTCGTTCGGGATCTCTAGTTTTTGCGTGAGGGCCAGGAATTCAGGCCACGACAGATTGTGATGTAGTGTCACTCTTTCCGCACCCAGGACCCCTGCGGAGAATTGTTCCACGTCCTTGCACAGGCTGCTCGCGCGGCGGGCGGCCGCGGCCAATTCCGCCACGGCCGCGAGCGCGGAAAGCCAATGAAGCTGTTCCTTCGCGCGCAGCCCCAGTTCGGAGCGCCGTGTCGAGGCAATGTCGGCCGCCGGCCTTTCTCCGGCGCGCGCGGCATGTGGCGCCAGAGGAGCCGAGGGCAGGTCCGGGCGCCCTTCTTCACTGCGCAGAGACAAGCGGACGCCGCCCAGCCGCAATTCCGCGGGCAGCTTCACCGGCGTGGGCAGGAACACGATGCGCTCATTCAACCAGGTGAAATTGTGGGAATCCAGGTCCTCCAGCCAGAGGGTGCCGTTGTGGGAAAAAAGCCTTGCATGGAAGCGGGACACGGAAAGCCGCAATTCCTCCGGCACGGTGTCGGGCACGACGAGTTCGGCTTCAGGCGCGCGTCCAATGCGGACAGAAAAAGGCCGGCCTGTTTCCAGCCGCACCCAAGCCTGTTCCTGATCTTCCGTATGCAGAGAGAGCACCAAGTTCATCACGACCCCAATTCGTCATAGCATATACTGCTGTGCATCACGACAAAAAGGCTTAAGAGCGCTTGTATGCGGCCACATTCTATGAAGCGCATCGAGACGTTGTCCAGCGTCCGTCCCCGCTCCAGCCTGAAAATGAGTGAGCAAGAATGGAGCCAGAGCCGCGGGCGGCGTACTCGCACACGTGGAAGTCCGCGCTCCGCTGCCGCTGGTGGTTCCAACCGGCTCGCGGGCACGCCCACCCTCCCGCGAATGGGAACCAACGTTGGCACGCACCCCTATCGAACGTCCTTTATAGGTTGTAAATGGCCCTTCATAGGGGGGCTCCCTGCGGCGCTTCGTGCAAATAGCGAATTTCGTAGGCGTACCGTGCTTGCTGTCCTGCTGCGAGAGACACGATTTTGGGAAGCATCTCAAGGTTGATTTGCAGCCGGGAGGGGCCCCAGAAGAGTCCCAGGGAAGCATATTCTTCCGGGTCAAAACGCTGTTCAACCCCGAATCGCGCTTCCTGGTTGTAGTAGGCGAAGGATCCGCCCGCCGCGGCGGTCTTAATGAGCGCGGATTGCGCCTCGGTGGGGAGGGCGCCGCTCCAGTCCCCGTTGGCTTGCGTCCATCCCGGCGCCTTCACGAAAATCTGCAGCACGCCCGGAGATTCCGACGTGGTGGCCGTGTCGTACTCGGGGTGTACCTGGAAATCGGCCATGCGGGGTCCCTGGGCCGTCAGCGCCATCTCCACGCGAACAGACTCTCCCGCAAGCGAGATACGCCGCTCAAAACGGCTTCCGTCGGGCGTGGTGAGGGTAAACAGGGCCTTGTCCGCCTCGGCCTGAGCTTCGTAAGCGAGGATGCTCTGCGAACCGGGTCCTTCGCCCTGGCGCACCCAGTCTTCAAAACGGAAACGGCTGAGGGTGCGCGCTGGCTGAATGACGTTGCGCCCCGTGGGCTTATACGTCATTTCGACAATCTTACCATTGAATTCGGGCAGCAGCATGACGCGCCAGAAGTCGTTTTCGATCTGGACGGCCTTCACCCCATCGAGCAAATTCCGCATGTCGTCGAGGTATTGCGTGAGCGTCGTCTGCTCGCCTTCCATGGACACTTCATAGCGGGCGCACAACGCGGCGTAGGTGTCCAGCAAGCCGGGCGGCATCGTGCTGGCGTCGGCCCGGCAGAGGCCATTGTCATAGACCAGGCGCATCGAGGCGGCGCTCAAGGCGGCCCGATAGGCGCACAGCGACGCCTTTTCGACGCGTGCTCGCACTTCGTCTGATTTCGCCAAGGCCTGCGCGTCTTCAAAATGCCGCATGATTTGGGCGGCGCTCTCGCTGTTCAGCGCCAGCGCGGACTCCGTCGGGAAACAGGTGGGATGGACGCCGGCGTTGTCCACGAGCTCATGGTAGTACGCGAGGTAGTCAAGGATGGGCTGGGCCGCTTCAGCATACTGGAGGCGGCAGAACTCTTCCGCTTCCTGCCAACTACTACGGCCGGGCTTCCACAGACAGCGCGCCATCACGTAGTTGCGCAGGTCGCTCAGCTCCGTGCTGAAGCCGTTGCCCGCCGCCTGCATGAACACGCCGCGCCCGTTGTTGTTCGCGAAGTAGTCGACGCTCTTGCCGATGCCGCGCAGGTTCGGGAACGGCAGCATGTAGCCGCGAAAGTTCGTGTTGTAGTGCCAAATGAAAATGGTGTCTGCTTTTTTCTTCCAACCAGCGGTGTCCTCACAAAATATTTGGTTGAGCCCGCAAGCGGGATCGTCGATGGCGTGGAAGTCGCAGCATTCGATGCTGCACAACTGGATCATCACGTTCTTGCGCGCACGCAACGTCTTCGGCGGCTTGCGCGTGTATTGGTAGGCGTAAGTGCTGAGGATGACGTCCGGGTGTGTCTTTTCGATGCGCTCCGCCACCGAGTTCACCAGCGCGAGTGTCGCGCCCGCGTGCGACTCCTCGCGCGTGTCTATCGCCGCGCAATTCGCGCAGGTACAGTAGCTCTCGTTGTCCATCTGCGCGATGTTGATGTTTGTCGCGTCCGGGTTCTTCTCGATTTCCTCGAGCACGGCCTGCGTCACCAACTCGAGCACGTCCGGGTTGGTCATGCACAACTGCGGCCCGCCACCGTTCATCTCGAGCTTGCGCTGCCCGTCCACCAGCGCGTAATACTCTGGATGTTCCGCGCCAAACTTCGCCGGCGGCACGAGATACGCCACGTTGTGGCTCACGAGGCGCCAGCCAGTCTTTCCGCCCAACTTGGGATCATCGCTGACCGTGTTGACGCGCAGCCGAGCCGCGAAATCCGGAAAGCGCATTGTCTCTCCATAATACGACCAGCGAAACGCAAACTGCGGCACGTGCGTCCGCAGCCCTAATGGAATATTCACGTTTGTTGCGTCCGGAAAGAACGTATGGTCATGTGTGAGGAAGCGCACGCCGCACAATTCCTCAAAGAACTCATAAACCCCGTACAACGTTCCCCGCGGCCGCCCGCCATCAATGCAGATCGCGTCCTGCTCCACCTTGATCCGCAGCCCCTCCTCACCCAACCCCTCGCCCGCCGCCAACCGCCCCGGCACCTGCACCGCGTCCGGCCCAATGAACACTGCCCCGCCGTTTTGCGGCGCAACTTCTACCAGTGGCAACTCACTCCCCGTAAGTCCCTTGAACAGCGCCTGAAACTCCGCCGCCGCGTAGCGCTCCGACTCCGTCGCGGAATTACTGCACACAACGCTCCAGCCGGACATATCGCCGGGGGCCAGCCCCGCATCGTCGCCCAGCGCCACACCGCAAAGCGCGCCAAGCAAAAGACTCACAACTGCAAATCGCATGATTGATTCCCTCGCCATCTTCCAGGCGTGTTCGTGCAGAGTGACTACCCAAGAAAAACGATTTACAGGATAAACAATCCTCCGCTATGATTCCGAATCTGCTGGGCATCTGGTCATTCGACATTTTCTCGGGTTGATCGCCATGAGTGGAAAACTGCAATATTTGTTGGTGTACTTGGCTCTGTTTCTTCTCATTGCGGGCTGTGTTTCCAAGTCCTTTGCCCGTACGGAACTCGACCTCAGCTACTCCGCCTTCGATCAAACGTTAGGCAGCGGCTGGCGCGACCTCGCAGACCAGGAGAAATACCTCGAAGCGGCCCGGCTCATCGACCGCTACGAAAAAGAAAAACAGGACCTCGAAGAATGGCAGCGCATCAATCTCCGCTTCCACGCGGGACAGCTCTACGCCTTCGCGGGCGAGAACAAGAAAGCCATCGCCCGCTTCAAAGAGTCTCTCTACGCCCAAGAGCCGGAGAACTCGCCCGTCAAATGGAACGCCTACGTCCTAGCAACCATCGCCTTCCTGGAACAAGACCTTGAAAGACTGTCCCCACTTCGCGAAGAAATCGCAGACGGCCCGAAACTCCAGGGAGTCGTGCCAAATTTGGAGGTTGTCGATCGCCTGATCAAATATTATGATGAACCCTATGCGGCTGCGTATCGGGGAAAGGGGACATGAAACATGGCGGAACACGGTGAATGGAATCGCAAAGGAGCAACCCTCAGTGATGTAACGGCCCAAAAAGAGTACGGCGCGAGCCGGGAGTTCATCATCAAAGGTATCCGGGCCGGGAAGCTCGAATTTCGCGAGGGCGAAATATGGGGCAATCCATATTTGCGAATCTTACAGAGTCAACTGGAGCGATATATGGCCGAACAGATCGGATCGAAGCATTTGA
>JACPGD010000259.1 GCA_016182645.1 Candidatus Hydrogenedentota bacterium
GCCAGATTCGTTGGTCAGCGTGATGCGCGCGCCCGTGCGAAAAGGCATGGGAACATAGCAATTGAAAGAGCGGCCTTCTGGATTGGAGAAGAATTCGTTCTCAAACTTGGCCATATGACCGAGAATGGCGCAGAAGAAATCGCCGAAGGGGACATCGACGGCGGGTGTGGCGGCATGGTCCCAATACATGCGCAGGCGCAGCGCCCGGAGCATGTCCGGCTTGCGGTCGTCGATGGTGAGCCACATGCGGCGGATGGTGCCGCAGCCCTTGTATTCGAGCAGGGTGCGCGTCTGGTTCGCCGCGAGTGAGTCGAAGGCGTGTCCCTTCGCGCCGGCGTTTTCCTTGCCACCGCCCCCTTTTTCACCGGTGGGATTCTCGAAGCTGATCCAGCGGGTGTGTGTGTCCTTCGGCAGGAGAAAGAGGTCGTCAGCAGTCGATGGCAGCATGATGAACAGCCCCCCAATTGCGCAGATCATTCCCGCGAATCGCTTCATTTGGCGTTTCTCCCTTGCAAGACACTCACCCCGGAGGCTTGTTTCCGCAACAGGGACTCTCTAGCGGAAGCGGCCGTAGCCAATCATACTCAAGGCGAGCAGGGTGAAGAGGACCACATCGGCCCGCTGCGGCCCCTCGGCCTTTTGCGGCGTGGACTTGCTTTCAAAACAGCCCTCACCCTCGCCTTCGCCTTCGCCCTCGCCTTCCCCTTCACCCTCGGCGGGGATCTCAACATAAGCGCGCGTCTCTTCCCGGGTCTGGCCGGCCACAATACTGGCGGTGAAGTCTGCCGGGCGGGTCCAGCCGGTGATTTGCCGGAAATTCACCGTGTGGTTGCCGGGTGCTAGGCCGGTCACGGTAAAGTGACTGACATTAAATGCGCCACCGTCCACACGCCACTGGGCGCCGTCCGTGCGCGCCTCGGCCGGCGTGATGATGACCTTCAGGTTGCCCGTGGTCTCGCCTTCACCCTCGCCCTCGCCTTCCCCCTCGCCTTCGCCTTCACCCTCGCCCTCGCCTTCGGCGCCCGCATCCGGGCCCGCGTTGAAGTTTTGCAGCACTTCCGCGGGACTCAACGCGCGGTTATAGACGGCCACCAGGCTGAAGGTACCCAACCAGGGCCGGGCCAAACCGACTTCATTGGCGAGATTCAACGGATGCGTCGAATCCCAGCCCGATAAAGATCCACCCAGCGTGGCCGTGACAACATTTGCGCCATCGATGAACATGCGCGCCTGGCCACTGCTGTTCCGGGTAAACACCACATGCTGGAGGGCGCCCTCCGTCGTACCGGCCGCGGTCGCCACCTGAGGCACACCGTTGGTGGAAGTCTCCGTGGTCCGCAGCCGCATTTCATAGGCGGTCTCGCTCTGGGACATGGTCGCGTTGCGGGCGGCCGTGCCGGAAGATAGCGAGACAATGCGCGCGGGGCCGCTTTGACTCAGCGCCGTAGGCCGGACCCACGCTTCATAGGTCAACGCTCCGGAAGCGGTGACCGCATTGAACAGCTTGGTTGCCGGGCCGCTCGAGGAGACAATGGTCGGCGCCGTGATGGCCAGTGTGCCGGCGCCCCAGTCTGTCGCCGCCTCGTTGGCAATAATGAGGTTCAGCGGGCTGGCCAGTCCGGAAGTGTCGTGAACCAAGTCGCCTGTTCCTTCGCTGAAATCGTAGAAGACGACAATCCCCGCGGTCACGCGCCCTTCACCTTCTCCCTCGCCTTCTCCTTCTCCCTCACCCTCGCCTTCCCCTTCACCCTCGCCTTCTCCCTCTCCCTCGCCTTCTCCCTCTCCCTCGCCTTCTCCCTCTCCCTCCCCTTCACCCTCGCCTTCACCTTCGCCTTCCCCTTCACCACCCGCGGGACCGACGATTGCACGATAAGCGCCACGCCCGTGCGTGAACGCGAAGAGGGTAATAGCATCTTGGAACTCCAGCCCTTCCACAACGGTGTTGCTGAAGTTAGGCGTATTCATGTTCGCCCACGACCCGCCCGTATTGTTGCTGACGAATACTCCCTGGTCCGTCCCGACAAACAAGGTGGCCGCGGTTCCCGGCTTCACGACGAGGCAGTGGACAGGCACATTGGGTAGATTGGATTCAATGTTCGTCCAGGCGCCGCCGCCATTGGTGCTCCGCATCACGTGTTCGCTATCGAAGCGGCTGTTCGTCGCGTACACGGTATTGCCAGAAGCGTCGTTGGGATCTACTTCAATCCAGCTAATGAAGGCGTCGTCCGAGAATGGCGGCGTCACCTGCTGCCAAGCCGTGCCCGAGGTGGAAGTCGTAGCGCTCGTCACCTTCATTACGCGGCCGTCCGTGGTGCCCGCGAAGACAATATTGCTGTTGCCGGGGGCGATGGCCCAGGCCGAGATTTCGCCGTCGCCGGGGAATTGCGCGCCGGCCTGTGTCCAGGTCACCTGCGCCGGGGTTGGCGCCGAGGAGGCATTATTGCTGCGCCAGGGCCGGTTGCCGCCGTACCACAGGCGGTTCGGGTTGCTGGGATCGTGGCGGAACGGCGCAATAAACATGAAGTTGTTCGTGCTCTCACTGATCTGTCCGGCGCCGTTTACAATGTCGCTGAAGTTACGCCCGCCGTCCGTCGAGCGGATCATGCTCTTGCCCGTGGTCTCCGCAAACATAATGAGCGGGTTTGTCTCATCGAAACTGACGTAGCCACCGTCGCCGCCGTTGATTTCTTCCCAGCCGTCGATGCCCGTGGCGTCGGTGCCGAAAACCGTGCCGTTGTCCTGCGCGCCGCCAAAGAAACCATCTTCTCCCGGCGGGAAAGGGCGGCCGTTGTAAAACTGGGTGATGCGGAAACCATTGTTCAGACTCAGCCAGTCGACGGCCGTGGGCAGGCTCGGCGCGTTGAAGCACACCCCGTCGATGTTGGGCGCGCCACCCGAGCCGCCCGAGCGCGTGCCCAGGGCATTGTTCGTCCGGAAGATGCCGCCGTCGTTCCCGGCGTACAGGATTTGATTGCTCGTGCCGTTCCAGCCGGGATGAAACACGATGGTGTGCTGGTCGGCGTGCGTGAAGGCGCTGTTCGTCGCGGAAATCCACCAGTAGCTGATGAGGCCCCAGGTGGCGCCGCCGTCGTCGGAACGCATCAAGTCGATGCCGCCCGCGAAGACGATGTTCGGGTTGTGCGGCGCCACGGCGATGATGTTGTCGTACCAACCTTGGCTGATGATGGCGTCTCCTGAGCCAAAACAGGGCTGAAGATTGGCGACGATGGGGTTCGACAGCAGCAGCCAGTCGGCATTGCGCTGGTCAAATCCGCCGGGAATCTGGGACTGCCAGTTCGCGCCGCCGTCCGTGCTCTTGAAGACATTGAGTAGGCGGTGTTGGTTCGTATTGTCCGCCGTCAGCGCATACATGATGCTCTGATTGCTCGGCGCGATCGCGATGTCCGAGCGGCCGATACCCGCCCGGTTCAGCACCCGGTTCCACGTCGCACCGCCGTCAATCGAGCGGTAAATCCCGTCGCTGATGAAGCTGCCGTTGTTCGCCACCAGTATGTCCGCGGCGAGATCGCTGCGCAATTCAATGTCGCTGAAGCCGATACCAGTCCGGACGACGCTGCCGTTGGAACCGCCAGAACCGTTGTTCCGGATGAGTTCATTCCAGCTTTGCCCGCCGTTGGTGGTCTTGAAAACGCCAGTCTGCGTGGCGCAATACACCACGTTGGCGTTCTCGGGACTGGCCACAATCTTGTTCACGAAAAAGAAATCAAAGCTGTTCGTCGAGGACAGACGCGCCCAGGTCTGGCCCGCGTTCGTCGACTTGAAGATGCCAGCCCCGCGCACGGCGTCCCCGTTAAAATAGCCTTCGCCCGTGCCGGCGTAGATGACCGAGGTGTTAACGCTGGCGCTGCCCTGGCGTTCAAACGCGAGTGTCACCACGGCGAGATTGGCCATGTCGTCGGTCAAGGGGTCCCAACTCGAGCCGCCATTCGTTGTCTTCCAGATGCCGCCCGCCACCGCGCCTGCATACATGATGTTCGCGTTGGCGGGGTCAATGAGAATAGAGCGCACGCGCCCGCCAATATTCCCCGGCCCGAGTTCGGTCCAGTCATTGACCTCGAAGCCTTGCTTCTCCAGTTCGCCTTTGGAAGCATCCGCGGGGTGGATGAAGACGCCCTTGAGGCCGAACGTCGCCTTGGGCAGGGCGGCCGCCGCGGCCTTGGCTTCTTCAATCAGTTTGTAGTCGAGGGGCGCGCCGCCGGTGCGCTGTTGGAGGAAGAATTCATTCGCTTCGGCGGGGGCGTCGTAGGGCTTCAGGCCCTTTGCCACCTTCTTCTCCAGCTTGGCGACGATTTCGGCGTTCCCGGCCGCATCCGGCGCATTGGACGCTGCCCTACCAAGATCGGCGGCTTCCTGCGCGGGCAGGACCTGGAAGAGCACTGCGACAACGGCCAGGCACAACACCGCACCTACTGCCACGGCCAACGGTCTAAGCATTTTCGGCATCACGTGCACCCCATACCAGCCAGAATTCAGTGCATGCAAGTGTACCTCTTAGACCCGAAATACGCAAACAGTGCGGAAGGGCCTCCGGCGGACAGGACAACACGTAAAGTAAAGTTTCTACTCAGTTTGCGCGGAGCACCCGGCCGAGTCTTCACGCAGACCAGGTAACCGCCCGCCTCACCGCTCGTGCCGCGATCCCCTAGCCTCTACTCGCTCTCGTGCGGTCTCTGATCTTTGCTGTGGTGCGGTCTCCCGACCCTGCTTTGGCGCGGTCTCCCGACCTTGCTGTGGCGCGGTCTCCTGACCGCGCCACGCGCCTGACCGAAGGTCTCCTCCCCTACTCCACGCCCACGCGCACGGTCCCGCCATGGCGCACCCAGAAACTCACCGTCGCGCCCTCGGCGGTCCGGGTCCAGGTGATGCCGCCGGGGGCGAGCCAGCCGTCCACGGCGGCGGCGGGGTACCAGGCGCCCGCGCC
>JACPGD010000260.1 GCA_016182645.1 Candidatus Hydrogenedentota bacterium
AGTTCTTTCGTTCTTTCTCCGTGTTCTATGTGCGCTCCGTGGTTCAACTTCCCTTGCCGGCTTCCATCTGCGTTTATCTGCGTCATCTGCGGTTTTCTCTGCCGCCAATTTGGTTGCGGCTATGCCGCGCTGTGCCGGACGCAACCCTGCAACAAGGACCAGGGCTTTGCGCAAAGCCAAGGTGGGAAACTAGTTTGGGCGCGTGCTGCGGGGTCGCGTCCGGCACAGAGACCGGACGCTACAGGAAGAATCCAATTAGTTCTGGCGATGCCGGGTTAGGAGATGTCATTCCGCCGGGACTTCCAGCGTGAAACTGACGTGGCCGGGGGGCGTGTCGTCGAGGCGGAGGTCGCCGCCGTGGGCGCGGGCGATTTCGCGGGCGAGGCTGAGGCCGAGGCCGGTGCCTTCGGCTTCGCGGGTGCGGGCCTTGTCGACGCGGTAGAAGCGCTCGAAGACATGGGGACGGTCTTCGGCGGGGATGTCGCCGGTGTTTTGGACAGTGCAACGGACGCGGCCGTTCTTTTGCGCGAGCAGCACGCGGACGCCGCCGTTCTCCGGCGTGTATTTGAGCGCGTTGGTAACAACGTTCTGGATCGCCTGCCGCAGGAGGTCCTTGTCGGCCATCACCTGCACTTCGGGCTGGATGCGGTGGTCGATGTGAAGCTTGGGCGCGAGGATGCGCGCGTCTTCGACCATTTCTTCGATCATCTCACTGAGCGGCGCGGGCTCGCGGTGCACCGTCAGCCGCCCGGCATCGGCCAGGGCGAGCAGGAGCAGTTTCTGGACGATGGCCTTGAGCCGCTGCACTTCCTCAATCAATTTGCCGAGGGTGGCCCGCTGTTCCGGCGTGCCGTGCTGCACGGCCTGCTCGAGTTCGCCCTGTAGAATGGTCAGCGGTGTCTTGAGTTCATGCGCGGCATCCGAGCTAAAGCGCAGCGCCTGCTGAAAGCTGCGTTCGAGCCGCTCCATCATGCCGTTGAACATGGCAATAAGCTGCTCGAACTCGTGGTCTTCGCCCCGCACCCCAACGCGCTGATCCAGGCCCTTGGCCGAAACGTTCGCAATAGCGCGCGTGACGCGCGTGACGGGCCGCAATGCACGCGTGGCGAGGAACCAGCTTCCCGCGGCAATGGCCAGCAACGCCACCGGCAGCGCCAGCAGAAATGCGTCGCGCGCGCCGCCCACTTCGGCGCTGAAGGAACGCAACGACACCGCGACCTGCATCGTCACGTCCTCATTCCCAAATCCACCCACGCGCCACGCTGCGCCATCCGCAAACACGGTACGCAGGTTACCCGTGCGCAGGCGCAGGGGGGGTGGTGGCCCAAAATCGCGTCCGCCCCAGCCGACCACTCCACCATCGCCTCCACGAAACCTCATGCTGAAGCCGCCAGCACCTTCGCCGCGCCTCGGCGGCGGCGGAAATGCGGAATCTGTAGAGGCGGAGTCCTCGCCGCTTTCCGGAGGACGCGGCGGGGGCATCGCGTCTCCGGGCGGGGGACCCGGAGGAAAACCCCCTGGTGGGGGCGGCGGGAAATCATCGCCTTCTGGCCCGGGGCCATGCTCAAAGCGGAACCAACCTCCGCCACCGCCGTTAGGGCCGCGCCGCCCAAATGGGGGGCCCGGACCGCGAGGGATCTCATCGGGCGGCCTGCCATGGCGTGGCGGACCTCCCCAGGGAGGGCCCTCCGGCGGGGGCGCCACCATCTCCCCTGGCTCCGGCAGTGCCGCATTTGGACCAAACGGCCACTGCGGCGATTGGTGCATCAGATGGCCGTCCGCGTCGGCCACCCGGATCACCACACCGCCGCCTTCGGTCCCGAAAATGTCCTGCAACGACCGCTCGAGTGCGGGCCAATGCTGGGGATCGCGCCGCATGGACAAATGCAACTGCGCAATGTCCTCCAGCGTTCCATCAATCTGTTCGAGCGCGGTGCGGTAGAGCGTGCGCCATGCCCACCAGCCGAACAGCGCCAACACGAGCCCGCTCAGCAGGACCGACAACAGCGCCACGCGCACCCGAAAACTATGGAGCCGCATCATGCTTGCTCCTTGCGCACCCGGTAGCCCACGCCGCGCACCGTCTCGATGAGCGGCTCCTGGCCGTCGCCGCCGAGTTTCTTGCGCAGACGCTGGATGTGCACGTCGATCAGGTTCGTGCTCGGGTCGAAATCATAGCCCCAGACGTGTTCGAGGATCTGCGTGCGGGTCAGCACGCGCCCCGGCGAACGCAACAGGTATTCGAGCAGCGAGAACTCGCGCGTCGTCAGTCTTACCGCAGCTTCGCCATTGAATACCTCGCGCGTCACCAAGTTCACTGTCACGTTCCCGGCCTTCAGCACGGTCAACTTCTCGCCGGTGTTGCGCCGCGCCACGGCGCGAATGCGCGCGATCAGTTCCTCGACATAAAACGGCTTCGTCAGGTAATCGTCCGCCCCCAGATTCAGCCCCTCAACGCGTTCGTCGAGCGCCGTTCGCGCCGTCAGCAGGAGCACCGGCGTCGCGTTGCGCTTCTCGCGCAACTGGCGCAGCACACTCAACCCATCGCGGCCCGGCAGCATGATGTCCAGCACCATCGCGTCGTACTGCTGAAACAGCGCCCGCGTCAGCGCCTCATCGCCGTTGTCGCACACCTCGACCGTGAAGCCTGCCTCGCGCAGGCCCTTCGCGGCAAAATCGCTGATGCGCTTCTCGTCTTCGACCAACAAAACCTTCAACTCGAAAACCCCCTTGCGCGCGTTCCGTAGCGTCCGGCCTCTGTGCCGGACGCGACGCTGCAACACACGCCCAAACCTACGTCAACCCAAGTTTCTCTAATGTTTGGATCCATGCTGCGCCTTCGCGTCCGGCACAGAGGCCGGGCGCTACGGTATATCCGGCACGGCCTTGCTTAATGTCTACTCTAAAGATAGAATGTACCACCAATCCGCCCGCCACTCCATTACATTTTCTTCATCTTCCACAGGGTTGACCTGTTAACTTCGCGCGGTACCCTTTGTTTGTAAGCGGCGACCAGCGGATGGTTGCCGGTGACAGGAAAGGGAACGAAAAATGATTCACTACTTGAAGTCTTGGAAGGTCTGGATAGCGGCGGCCGCGGTGGTGTTGGCCGGCGTCGCTGTTCAACGCAATTCGGCCTCTGCCCAGGGACCGGACGCGCCGCCACCCCCGCCCCCGCCCGGTGAAGCCGCGCCGCAAGCACCCGATGGTCCTCCGGGACCACCTGAGTTCTCCCCCGGCCCGCGCCGCGGCGAACAGCACCGGTTCCGCCAGGGCCCGCCCGACGAGTTCCGCGGTGGCCAGGGCCAGGGCGACTGGGGCCCGCCGCCTCCGCCACCGGGTGGCCCGAATAATCAAGGCCAGGGTTGGGGCCCGCCGCCGGGACGCAGTGGGCGGGGCCAGGGCCGCGGCGGTCATGGCGGCGACTGGGGCCCGCCGCGCGGCGGGTTTCAGATGAGGTTTGAAGGTCCTGACGGTCCCGGCGGCTTCGGTGATTTTGCCGGCCCCGGTATGCGTGGCCCCGGCGGGCCTGGTGGTCCTGGCATGTGCCCTCCCGGCGGCCCCGGCGGTTTGGGCGGTAACATGCGCGGCCCGGGAGGCCCGGGCATGGGCGGGATGCAAGGCCCGCCCCCCCCGCCGCAATTCGAGGACATGGACAAGAACAACGATGGCTCGATTGATCGCGGCGAGTTCGACACCTTCTTCCGCGAGCATCGTCCGCGGCACCTGCGCCAGCAAGACCACTTCCGTGAGGGTGATGGCCCGCCTCCGCCGCCGCCCGGCGGCCCGGCAGGCCCGCCTCAGGACGCTCCGGCTGGACCACCGCCCGCGCGTTAAGCACGGCCTCGGCAGCAAGCGCCCGCTGCCAGACCGGTGCGCAACAGGGGCTTCCACTCTGGTTAGATTCCGGAGTGGAAGCCCCTCTTTTTGAGTAGTGGCGCGTTCGCCAAACGCGGCACTACGAGAACAGGCACTCGATATCCATTTTGTGATAGAGTAGTGCAATCGGAGGGATTGAGAGCCGGAGCCATGACACCCGTAGAACAGTGGCTGGAAAAGTCGCAATATGACCTTGAGACGGCGCACGCGATGCTCGAAGCCGCGCGCTACTCTTATGTGATCTTCTGTTGCCAGCAAGCGATCGAGAAGATGCTCAAAGCTATCATTACCGAACGAACAAACAAGCTCCCGCCGAGGTTGCACGACCTCCTGCGGTTGTCAGAGACAGCGCAAGTCACCCTCGACGCGGACGATGCCGAGTTTTTTTGCAAACTGTCAGATTGGTACAAGGAATCACGCTATCCTGTCCTTGAAGGTAGAATTGGCCTAGTACCTAACCGGGCCAACGCGATCGATCGGGTGCCCGTGGAAGTCCGGCGGCTGCTGCCCGCGGTGTTCGTGGAGGTCGGGACGGAGCGCGCCGCGCGCGACCTGCTAGCAAGATTCGGCGGGAAGTGGGTCATGACGTGGAACTTCATATCTTTGACGCCGGTCAATTGACCCATGCGCATCCGGCGAGTTTCGCGGCGCATGTCTTGAAGACGGGCATCCCACTCGTTGCGGCCCAACGCTGAGCAAGCACGTTCTATTCAACAGCCGCTCCACAACCAGAATTCTTCTCCTCCACCCCAGAGCGGCAAGGATCTCAGTTGTGCTAGATTACAGTCCGATTCGATGATCTCTTGCGTTTATTGCCGCCACAGACCCAGAGATGCCGAATGAAGCAACCGCCATCCGCACGTACCGGAACATCACAAGAGCGGGAGGCCCCTGCCGGTGGCTTGCGCGCCCTGGCGGAGGAACTGCACCAGCAGGAAATTTTGCTTGAACAGGGCGGCGGCCCGAAAGGGCAAGAGCGCCAGCATAAACTGGGGCGGCTCTTCGCGCGCGAGCGGATTGCGCGGCTGCTCGACAACGAAGACTCCTTCCTCGAGCTCGGTCTCTGGGCCGGCTGGCGGATGTACCCGGAGGTGGGGGACGTGCCCGCCGCGGGCGTGGTCACCGGCATCGGTCTGGTGCACAACCGGCCCTGCATGATTGTCGCAAATGATGCGACGGTCAAGGCAGGCGCATTCTTCCCGCAGACCGTGAAGAAGGTGTTGCGGGCGCAGCGCGTTGCGTTCGAGAATGCGCTCCCACTCCTGTATCTCGTGGATTCGGCCGGCGTGTATCTGCCGATGCAAGATGAAATTTTCCCGGACGAAGATGATTTTGGGCGCATTTTTCGGAACAACTGCGTGCTTTCCGCAGGCGGTGTCCCCCAATACGCCGCCATTATGGGCAACTGCATCGCCGGGGGCGCCTACCTGCCGGTGCTGTCCGACAAGATTCTGATGACCGAAGGCAGCGGGTTGTATCTCGCGGGCGCCGCCCTGGTCAAGGCCGCGATCGGCCAGGAAGTGGATCAAGAGGACTTGGGCGGCGCGGCGATGCACGCGCAGGTCAGCGGCACGGTCGATTTCCGCGAGAAGGACGACGACAGTTGCCTCGCCCGGTTGCGCGAGTTGGTGACGCTGCTGCCCGCGGAACGCTGGGGCTGGGCTGGGGATCACGCAGAGGTCCATCCCCCGGCGCGTGATCCGGAAGACGTTTATTCCTTGGTCGACGCCGCGGGCCGCAAAGAATACGACATGCGCGACGTCATCGACTGCATCGTCGACCAAGGTTCGCTCCAGGAATACAAGGCCGAATACGGCAAGAGCCTGATCACTGCTTACGCGCGCATCGGTGGCCACGCGGCCGGCATCGTGGCCAACCAGCGCAAACGGCAGGAATCGAAGAAGGAAGGCATCCAGATTGGCGGCGTCATTTATCACGAAAGCGCCGACAAGGCCGCCCGCTTTGTCATGGACTGCAACCAAACCGGTATTCCGCTCCTTTTCCTGCAGGATGTGGTAGGATTCATGGTGGGCCGGGATTCTGAGCAAAGTGGGATTATCCGCCGGGGCGCCAAACTGGTCAGTGCGGTCAGCAATTCCGTCGTGCCCAAGATCACGGTGGTCATCGGCGGCAGCTTCGGCGCGGGCAACTACGCCCTCTGCGGCAAGGCCTACGATCCGCGGTTCATCTTCGCCTGGCCCAGCGCCAAGTATGCGGTCATGGGCGCGGCCCAGGCTTCCGGGGTCATCTTTTCCATCAAGCAGAAGAGCGCGGAAACGGAAGCGCAGCAAAAGGGGCTGACGCTGGACGGAGATGAACTGGAGGCGCTGCGGCGGCAAGTTCATGAAGACTACGAGGAAACGACGGATATCCGCTACGGCGCCGCCCGCGGTTGGGTCGACGCCGTCATCGCGCCGCACCTGACACGCGAAGTTGTCTCGACAGTACTCGGCTTGGTAAAACGGGAAACACCGCAGGCAAGGTTCAAGACAGGGGTGATTCAGACATGACGCGAAAACTGGGCGAGAGGGTGTTGCACCGGCTGCAATTGGGTTCTCCGTGGCGCTCCTGGCGCCTCGCGCGCCAGATGGGGCTGGACGCCGTCCAGAGCTTCACCCTGTTCGAAGAAGCGCGCCGCGCCAACGACGCCAACGACTGGCGCTTTCAGATGGCGGGCCTGCTGGCTGTGCTCATGGCGGTGGCCGCCTCCGGCATTTCCGGTTCCGGGCTACTCGTTCAGTTCAGCGCGCCCGCCGGCTTTTTGGGCTGGTTCCTGCTGCTCCTGCTCCGGACTTCTTATCATCATCACCAGGCCCTGCTGCGCCATCAGACGCACCGGTAGTCGCGCGCTCCGAGCGGGCGCCCGCCTTCGGGAGGACGAGCGTACCCGCGAACCGGTCTTGTTGCTTATAAAGCGTGGAGCAATCGCATGGTGGAGAATCGCCGGCACGGTCCGGACATCAAGCTTGCCCCCAGCCAGGCCGGGGACGAAGCCGCGCTCGCGCGTCTCTGGTGCCTCGCCTTCGCGGACAAATACCGCCACATCTTCGGCAACACGGCCGAAGTCTTTCTCGAAACCTGGCTCACCCGCGACCCCCGGGTCCACAAAGGCTCCACCCTGATTTGGGTCGATAGCGCGCCGGCCGGTTTCATCCAGATTGGCACGCCCAACCCCTCCCTGACAGAGGACATCCGCGCGCTGTGGTCGGCGCTGTTCCGTTACTTTGGTCCTTTTGGCGCGTTGCGCCGCCTGTTGCGCCTTTGGATCCTGGAGCGCCCGGCCAAGCCCCAACCGACCGAACTCCACGTCCGCATGCTCGCGGTGGACCCACATTACCGCGGCCGCGGCCTTGCCGGCGTCCTCCTCCGCTACGCCGAAGCCCAGGGCCTTAAAGACCACAAGACCCAACTCGTCCTCGAAGTCAGCAGCCAGAACGAGGTCGCGATCCGCCTCTACGAGCACTACGGCTTCGTGAAGCAACCCTTGCAGTACAGCTTTCTCCTCCGCTGGGCCATCGGCCACGGTCACTATTACCGCATGGTCAAACGCTTGAACCTGAGTAAGGCAAGTTGAACCACCGATAACCCCCGACAGGCGCCCGCGAAGCCGGAGGGATCGGCCTCGGACTCAGCCTCGCCCGCTCCCGCGACGACGGGCCTTACCTTCGACGAGGTTCCCTCCGGCCGCGATGCCCGTTCAAACGCCAAGGCCCCCTTCTCGAAGAAAACCTTCTGCCAGTCATAAAACTGCGTCGGGTGAATCCCCGCTTCTTCGCACAGATCGGAAACCGGAATCTTCTCCACCAGGTGCCGACGAAGTACCTTGACCTTATCTTCCGCGGTAAAATGCCTGCGCTGCTTTTTCATGGGACGCTCCTTGTTGACCGTCTACATATTCTTCCCGGTCAGAGAGTCCATTTCCAGCGTGAGCGGAACATCGTCGTTCACTTCCATGTCCTTTTTCCGAATTATGGGTGGCGTCCCCAAGCTTCCTATCCATTTCGTAGTCTGATAATCATCTAGGTGGCTTCCCCTGTCTGGGGTGGTACTCTCGGTTATGAAACCAAACGCCGAGAGGCACAACTTGAACGGAGGAAGCCA
>JACPGD010000261.1 GCA_016182645.1 Candidatus Hydrogenedentota bacterium
CTCCCTTCCGCGTCGAGCTTACACACAAAGGCATCCTCGAAACGGGGGGAGAAAGACGTCAAGACGAATGTGCCGGGCCCCGGGTCGAAGTCGACGGTTCCCCTGAAGCCTCCCACAGCGTAGACGTTGCCCGCCGAGTCTACGACGATCTCCGAGGATAGACCTGCATAAGAACCTTCCGGGCTCACGAAGCTCTTGGCCCAGATAAAGCGCCCGCTTGCGTCCAGTTTGCTGATGAAGATACCGGTGCCGGGCAATATGAAGGTGCCCGGGCCGGGATCCAAGTCCGCGGGCCCAAGGTAATAGTCGGTGAAGTGTACAGTTCCGCCGGGCCCCAAGGCGATGGCCCAGGCACCGGCGGCCCCCGGGGCGCCCATCTGGCCGACGAAGCCCAGTTCGATTGGAGATTCGCCCTTCCGGGCCACCGCCGTTTCGCCGGACGCGGCGCCCTCCTCGGCGACGGTCACGGCGCCGAGGAGAACGCACAGACCCGGGATAGGGAGACAAAGCAATGAGCGGAGTCTCGCGGACATATCCTGACCCCCCGTGGAGGAAGTTCCGGTTTCATCCTAGCCCAGAGGCTCGTGGCTGTCAAGACAATTCTACGGGAAGGTTGTTTTACATTTTTACTGTCCAGCCCAACAAGGGGGCCACATACCCTGCCCGCAAGACCGGGCGGGAAGTGCGAATGTCCATTCATGTTCATGCTGGTAATCTTGGACCAGAATCGAGCATTCGATTGTGAGCCAGGAGCGCGCACTTGCGGGCCGTGTAAACCGGAAGGAGGGAGCCCACACAGGCGACCCCGCAGGGTTCGAATATGATTTCCACATTCGATCCCTACGAGGTCGCGAGGGGTTATGCTCGTGTTCCGTAGGTTTGCTCCTATGGCTATTCACATTTGTCCCCTCCGGAGACTGTTGCGGTGAAGCTGTCTCTGCTTCCGGGCGGGGTCCCGGAAGAAGCGAAGAAACTGGGAAAGGGTAAGCAGCGGAAATGCGAGGATGCAAGAATGGACAGCACGGACAAGACAATCCAGAAGGAAAAGATGCGCACGGCCACTGGGCAGCGATGTGGCTACACCATCGTTCCCCTGTCTTGTCTGGCAGCCTGTCTGTAGGTGTCGAAGGCGGGGTCGCACTGAAGCACGCCTTCGGCGGCGGCCTCCACCTCGACACTGCGGAGGGTGAACGGGGTCTTCATGGCGGTGTAGACGTGACGCCCGCCCTTCCAGGTGTACTGGGTGCCGATGACGAGCATGAGCATGAGCGCCGTGACCACGTAGCGGGGCACCGTGCCGCGCACGCGCAGTTTCGGCAAAAAGGCAATGATTTCCTGGAGGGGTTCGATGTGTTCCAGCCGGGTCTTAAGAAATTCAAATGAATAGGGAACGCCGGGGCACACCATGAGGTCGTCACACGTATCAAGAAAGTCTCGAACCGCCGCCGCTTCGTCCGCGCAGTCCGGACATTCCCGCAGGTGGGCTTCGATCACCGCGCGCTCTGCCGGGCGCGCGTCACCATCCACCAAGGTGGTGAGCCTGCTTCGAATCAGTCTACATTCCATGGCTTATACTCCTCGTGCGCGGCTCAACCGGCTCGCGGGTACGCTCGCCCTCCCGAATGCGCTCGCCCTCTCGGGTATGCTCGTCCTCCCGAGCCGCACCGAAGACATGCGCGAGCAGGTGGCGCAGCTTTTTCACCGCGAGCAGCTTGCGCGAACGCACAGTGTTCACGGGGCAATCCAATGTCTCTGCAATATCTTCCAGCGACAATCCACGAACAGCGCGCAGCACAAACACGATGCGCTGCTCTTCGGGAAGCTGGTCCAGCGCCTGCTGAAGACTCCGCGCCAATTCCGCGCGCTCGGCGCAATCGCACGGGGTCACCTCCGTGCGGGCGCATTGGAGCGTTTCGACGTCGAGCGGTTCGCGCAGGCCGAGCCGTTGGAGCCGGGCCTGAGCGCGGCACCGTTCGAGCCAGACCATGCGTGCAACCGCAAAGAGATAGCCGGGGAAGGAGCCTGTGGCGCGGTAGCGCTGGCGAATCTTCCACAGGCGGAGGAAGGTCTCTTGGCATAAGTCATTCGCAGTGGAGGGGTTATGGCTGAGACCAAAGAAGAAATTCAGGAGCTTCCGCTGGTAGCGCCCGTGCAGTTCCTCAAACGACGCCATGTCCCCCTGGCGCACCCGCGCCATCAGGGCGATGTCCGACCTGTTCTCGCCAGCTTCCATGGGCACACGTTTCCCTTCGTCTGGGGAAGATATGACCATTGTGCCAGAAAGCGATCAAATTGTGAACTGAATTCTCGTATGATGGGGCAAAGGTGCCGGTGAATCACAATGGATCTAATGGACCTAGCGGAAGGAGTGGACAAAGTGGACAGGGCGCACTGCCCATGATCAGCGCCGTTCTTATTGTCAAGAACGAGGAAGAGCACTTGGCGGCGTGTCTGGAATCGCTGAGGGGGGTGATGGATGAAATAGTGGTGGTGGATACGGGCTCCAGCGACGGCACCGTGGACATCACGCGGCGATACACGGACCGCGTGTTGGAGTTCGCTTGGCGCGATGATTTTGCCGCCGCGCGAAATTTTGCGCTGGAACAGGCCCGAGGAGAGTGGGTGTTGACGATTGATGCCGATGAGCGCGTCCTGGATCCGGCGGCGGCGCGCGCGGCGTTGGTGGCGTTCTGTCAGAATGACCCGCACATCGTGGGATTGGTGGAGATTCTAAACATCACCGGCAGTGGCGATACCGCCCAGGAGGTGGTGGACGAGACGGAGCGGTTCTTCCGGCGGGATTTCTTCCGGTATCACGGCGCCATTCACGAGCAACTGGTCTCTCGCAATGGGGAAATGGCCACCGCGCCGACGGGTGTGCGCCTGCTGCATCTGGGCTATGCGCTCGACGCGGGCCAGGCCGAAGCCAAGGCCGCCAGAAACATCCGGCTGCTGAACCGGGAGGCGGCGGCGCACCCGGAGGACGAGTACGTCCACTATCAGCGTGGGAAAAGTTATTTCAGCATTCAACGCTACAACGAAGCGGCAAGCGCCCTGGAGACCGCACTGGCCGCGATCGATTGGCGGCGACCCGCGCGGCCGCGCGGCGCCCACGGCCCGCTGGCGCGGAAAGTACTTACCGATCTCGTCACAACGCTGGCCTATTGTTACGCCAACACCGAGCGATTGGCCGACGCGCGGGCACTACTGCAAGAACACGCGGAGTGGGGGCATCCGGGCACAGCGCGGGCCGATTTTCCACATGCTCAAGGCTATGTGGAGTTGATGCTGGGCAACCTTCAGGCGGCGCGGGCAGCGTATGAAGCCTCGCTAGAATTTGGCCCCGGCCAGGAGGACGTGCGCGGAACAGGCAGCTTCGCCAGCGCCTATCATCTGGGGCTGATTGCGGAGGCAGAGGGCAACCTGGTCGCGGCGTGGAACGCGTATGGGCAATCGCTGGCGTTCAAGCCGGATTACCTTGTGACCTTGCGCCGCATGGTGGACTTGGCCGCGGAACGGCAGGTAGCCCCGCCAGCCGCATTGCTGGCCACCGCCGAGCGCGCGGCTTTTCAAGACGTGTACGTTGATCGGCTGCGCCGTTATCTGGAGAATGCAATGTTAGCAGAGGCGGGTTTTCTGGCGAAGACCGCCGCGAAGCTTGATCCCATTCTTCTTGAACGGTGCCGCCGTGTGTTGCAGGAATTCGCGGGAAGACCGGAGAGTTGAGAGCACTGATGCACATTGACGCGGGCGGGGCCGTGGAAAGAATGAGAAGCATGGGGAATTCAGCGACACCCTCACGCCTGATCGCTTGAGGGCGCCACCAAGGATGTGGAAGGAGAAAGCGATGATTGACTTCAGCCTCAAGGACAAGGTTGCACTGATTAATGGCGGCAGCCGCGGCATTGGGGAAAGCATGGCGCGCGAGTTTGCGGAGCGGGGCGCGACGGTCATCGTTGCGTCGCGCAAACAAGAAAGCGTGGACGCCGTGGCGAGAAGCATTCGCGATGCGGGCGGCAAGGCGGCGGCCCATGCGTGCCATACAGGAAAGCCCGAACAGGTGGAAGCGCTGTTCGAGCAGGTGCAGAAGGAGTTCGGGAAGCTGGACGTGCTGGTGAACAATGCCGCCACGAATCCCTACTTCGGGCCGTTCATCAACGCGCCAGAATCGGCCTTTGACAAGACGTTTGAAGTCAATGTGAAGGGCTATTTCATGATGGCGCAACGCGCGGCCAAGATGATGGTCGAGGAGGGGCGCGGTTCGATCATCAACATTGCTTCGATCGAAGGGATAACGCCCTCGCAGATGATGGGCATCTACTCGATGACAAAAGCGGCGGTGATCATGCTGACGAAGGTGATTGCGAAGGAGCTGGGCAGTTCGAACGTGCGTTGCAACTGCATCTGTCCCGGCCTGACCGAGACGCGCTTTGCCTCGGTGCTGATCGAGACGCCAGAGATTTATCAGCATTACGTGCAGGCAGCGCCGATGGGCCGGCACGCCCAGCCTTCCGAGATCGTCGGGGCTGCGGTGTACCTGGCCTCTGACGCATCAAGCTACACCACGGGGGCAGTCATTACGTGCGACGGAGGCACGGCGATCTAGCGGGTTGTGAGTTCTGAGTTGTGGGTTCTGAGTTTCCGGACCTGTCAGACCAGTCAGAAAACTCAGAACTCACCACTCACCACTCATAAGCCAGGGTTTATTGCGCAGGTTTTGGCATGCCCGCCGGCTGTGGTACAATCCGGCACGGCCCTAAGCTGCTTTCACCGAGGGATCCACCATGCGCAAACTGCTGCCCCTGATGCTCGCTTTGTCTCTAGCCGTCGCCGCCTGTAAAGAACCGCCGCCCCCGGAGCCGGCCAAGGGGCAGGCCCCACCTGAACCGACGCCCGCGGAAATCAAAGGCGAACTCCGCAATTCCATCCAGGTGTTGTCTGGCGCGGCCACGAGCCCGGCGCCTCTCGATCCCGCAATCAAAGATCAGGCCGTTGCTTCGTTCAACGGGGTGAAGGCGAAACACGCCGCCAAAGCGAATGGCCAGACCGCCCTGCAAGAATTCAGCCGCGACGTCGAGCAACTGGTCAACACCGCGAAAGGCAGTGAGTCCTGGATGGTCGTGAAGGGCGGCTGCGAGATCTACCGCTCCCTCAACCCGGGCAGTGACCGCTTCAAGCAGCTTGAGGGAAAAGCTGATGTGATGCTGGCGCGGCCGCAGGTGGAAGTGACCGGGTTCTTCCAATCCAACGGCGCCACCGACATCTTCCTTAAGGTGACCGATTTTCAGGTGGAGAAGCCGGTCGAGACGTACACGGTGCGCGAGGGTGAAGAATTCCACGAGAAAGCGGTGGAAGGCCCCAAGAAGCCGGTCTTGAAAGTGGTGCGCATCATCGGCGCCAACCAGGCGGTCGAATTGGAATACTTGCCCATCCATGACACCTGGACTATCCAAGGCCCCCAACAGTTCTAGCCGCGGCGGCGATCCCCCAGATGACTGAAAAGCATTTTCGCATCCTAGCGCCTCTGGCTATTTTCCTGGCCGCGGGTGTGGCGTATGTCAACACCCTGGATGGCGACTGGGTCTGGGACGATGCGTCGTCCGTCCTGTTGAATGAGCACGTCCAGCAGCCCGGATATTTCTTCCAACTGTTCCGCGAGGACCAGCATCCCTTCGGCAAGGGCGCGGGGAATTTCTACCGCCCGCTCGTCGCCGCGAGTTTTATGCTCGACTTCGTGCTGGCTTTTGACTCGGAACAAGATCAGCCGCTCGCGCCGCACCGCCCGGCCGACGTGAAGCCCCTCGTCTTTCACCAAACGAACTTGCTCTGGCATGCCGCCGCGGCGGTGCTGTTGTTCTTCCTGCTGCTGCGGCTCGACGCGCCGCGCTGGGTGGCGGTGGCCGCGCCGCTGCTCTTTGTGACTCATCCCCTCCACACCGAAGCCATCGCCTACATCAGCGGCCGCGCCGACATGATGTCCGCGGCGTTCATGTTTGCCGGGCTGGGTCTGGCGCTCTCGAATGCGCGCGCAACGCGCCGCCGCATCGACTGGGGGGCTGGCAGCCTCTGCTTCGTGGCTGCACTCCTGTCTAAAGAATCCTCGATGATCTTCCCCGTCCTGTTGGCCCTGCTTATCTTTCTCCGGCCGCGCCCGCAGCCGCTCGCCGAACCGGTCAAGACCTACTACCTCCGCGAAGCGACGCCGCTGTTCGCGGCCGCCGCCATCCTGGTGGTTTATGCCCTCCTGAGATCGACTGTCCTGCATTTCGGTGAGCTGGCGGAACAGACTGCTCTGCCTTTCGGCACACGCCTGCTACAAACGGGTCAGGCGTTCGCTTTCTATCTCCAAAAGCTTTTCCTGCCCACCCGCCTGCACATGGAGCAGACCCTCGCCGGCGTCCCGACGTGGACTTCCGCCGTGGGATGGGCCGGCTTGTTGCTCATTCTCGCGGGCCTGGCCGGGGCATGGCGCGCCGAACATCACCGGATCGCGATGGGTCTGGCCTGGTTCCTGGCGGCCTGGCTCCCCATTTCCGGGATTTTCCCCTTGAACGCGCCCATGGCTGAACACTGGATGTATGTGCCGATGGCCGGGTTCTGGTGGGCGCTCTGCGAAGCGCTCTGGTTGCTGGCCCGGCGCCCGGCACGGAGGTCCGCGTTGTCCACGGCCGTCGTCGTCCTGGCGCTCGCCTTCCTCGGGCTGACTGTCCACCGGAACCAGGCATGGCACTCGAACGAATCGCTCTTCACGGCGACCCTGAAGGAAAACCCGGACAGCTTGCGCGTGTCGCACAACCTTGCCGTGACCTACGAGAACCTGCTGGGCAATTGGGCGGGCGCCCGCCGCGAATTCGAACAGGTCCTCGCCCAGTACCAGGCGCAGAAGCGCACCACTTCCCTCAGCGGCGACATCGACTATTTGCTCGATGATGAAGTCGATGTGCGCCTTTCGCTCGGCCATCTCTATCTGCAGTTGGGCGACTACGCGAAGGCCGCGGAGCAATTCGGCGTCCTGGCAAGGCGTGTCGCCCCGGAGAAAGACCGGGCGGTCGCCACGGAGGCCGCCATGGGCCTGGGCCGAAGCTTGCTCGCGCTGGGCGACGTGGCGGGCGCCGGCAGCGCTTTCGAGCGGGCGGCCGGAATCGAACCAAAATTGGGGACGGAAATACGCATGCTGATGCTGGAAGGCGCCCCGCCCGCGGGCGTATCCTGAGAACACGACATAAGAGCGCGTTTTCGGATAGTCTGCTGTCCGATCCGTTCGATCCGGCAGATCCGTCCGATGCAATCACCGCGCCGGCCCACGATTGGGGATTGCCGCACGGCTGTGCTGCCAAAGGTACCATCACGGGAGGGATTCATGTTAAAGCAACGCCTACTACATCCAGAGATCCTCGAAGCCCTCGCCTCGGCGGGCCATGGGGCGCGCGTCCTCATTGCCGATGGCAACTACCCGGCCAGCACCTGCCTTGGCGACAATGCCCAGATTGTCTTCCTCAACTTGGCGCCGGGAAAGCCCAAGGTAACGGAAGTGCTCGATATCTTGCTTACCGCCATCCCCGTCGAGGATGCGGCGGTCATGGAACCGGAGGACGGCCCGGAGCCCGGCATTTTCCAGGAGTTCCGCCGCCTCATGCCCGATTTGGTTCTCACGAGTTATGGACGCTTCGAGTTCTACGAAGAAGTGTGCTCTCCGGACACCTGCCTCGTCATCGTGACGGGGGAACAGCGCATCTATGCGAACCTCCTCCTGACGATCGGAGTCGTGACGGGTTGAGCAATCTTCCGCCGGACGCATCCGGCAGTTGCGACTGGTCTGACTGATCCGGCTGGTCTGACAAGTCCGACAACTCGGGGGTTCATTGACTTTGCCAACAATCGCAGTTTTCAGAGGCGTCACCAACGACTTGAAGCGCGGCGTAAGACCTGAGAATTCAGATGGATATACTCGCAATTGGTCCCGAGCAACGTCCAGCTATTTGTTGACACATGCCGGGGCCCGTGCTAGAATCCGAAACGTGAAAAAGGATGCAGCAACGTCCGTTGTTCTAACATAAATGGGAGGTGGCCCCATGGCCGATGAACAAAAGAAACCCGGTGAAGGCGACGATCTGTTTGGCGAGTCCGGTCTCGGCAACCTTCCGCCGCTCAGCGATTTCGACTCTCAGGCTGGCTTCACTTCGGATCACGAATCGTTGCCGCCCCTGTCCGGCTTTGACGCCGCCGGCGATTCCGGCGGCCTGCCGCCCCTGAGCGATATCGAATCGGAGACCCCGCTGCCCCGCCAACCCGACCGCGGCAAGCCGATGACGTTCGACAGCGGCCCCACGGCGATTGACACACCGGCGCCCAGCAGGCTGCGTACGCCCGGTACGGGGTTCCAGGACATTGCGGCGGACAGCGACTTTTCGCCGGAGACCCCGGAAATTGGGCCCGGTCCCGACTCGAACGTGGACACACCCATGTTTGACAGCGCCTTTGGCGGCGGCGATCAGGATTTCGATGTCTCCGTGAAGACACCCGCTCCCACCCAGGCCATGGAAACGCCGATGTTTGGCGAGCAGGGTGGTTTCGGCGGAGGCTTTGGCGGTGGTGGTGGCGCGGCGGGCGGCGGCTTTGGCTTCGATGAAGGCGCCTTCGGCGCGGGCACGCCAGCCCCCGACTTCTCGCCCGACACGGAGATGCGGCGCCCCGGCGGCGCCGGTCCCGGCGCATTTCCCGAACCGCCCGCGGCGCCGGCGCCCAAGAAGCGCGGCGGCTCCGTCGGCGTGCTGGTCGGCGTCTTGATCGCACTGATCATAGGCTTGGTCGCCGCACCTTACCTCAGCCCGTACATCCCCTTCCTGCCCAATCCGCTGGCCGAAGAAGTAAGGGCGAAAGATCAGACCATCGCGCAACAAAAGAAGCAGATTGACGAATTCAAGACCATTACGGACCAGGGCGTGGGAAAGGTTAGCCAAGAGGAATTGAGCCGGCTGACCACGGAAATAGCGACGGCAACAGAGACACTCGGTCAAAAGAACGCTGACCTCGAAAAGGCGGCGACGGACCTGACCGCACGCCGCGAGGAGCTGGATCTGGTGGAGCGTGATCTGGCGGCGAAGAGTGAAGAGTTTGCGCTGGCGCAAGCCGCTTACGAGGACCTGTTGAATGCCACGGCCATCACCCAGGCACGGCAAAAAGGGCTGGCCTCGGAAGTCGAGCGGCTCACCAACCTCGTGGGCGAGCTTGACGCCGCCAACGCCCGCCGCGCCGCGACCAAAGAGTCCCTCGAGCACAACATTGATCGCCTCCTGATCCAGGTGAAGGAGAGCCTGCCGCTCACGCCGGA
>JACPGD010000241.1 GCA_016182645.1 Candidatus Hydrogenedentota bacterium
CAATGAAGATCCCGTCGGCGCGCACGCCATGGCCGTCCGGGAAGCCTTGGGCGCCATGCCCGTTCTGCAATGTCTTGCGGTCGCCGCCTTACCCGGCCAAACGGCCGTCATTCGCTATCCACGCCTGGTCAATGTTGGACCAGAAATGATGGACCTCGCCGTGCAAAAGGAGGCGGGCCAGAACATTCCCTATGACCTGAACGAAGTCTACCTCGACTGGACCCTCCTGGCCGACAGTATGGAGGGCGATCAGCGCCAGATGAAAGTCTTGCTGGTGGCCGCCAAACATGAAGTTATCGACGCGCGGGTCCAGATTCTCCAGGCGGCAGAGTTGCAGTGCGGGATTCTCGGCGTGGATTCTCTGGCCCTCGCCGATGCCGCCGAAGCGTGCGGCTACCTGAAGGAAGGGGAAACGGTCGCGCTCATCAACATCGGCCTTTCCTCCGCGAGTATCCACTTTGTCAAGGACGGTGTTTCCAACTTCATTCGTGACGTCAGTTGGGGCGCCCGTGAACTGATCCAGGCGATTGCAAAAGATCGCCGGGTGGATTTCGAGGAAGCCGAGCGTCAACTCCAGCGCTCCGGAGAAGCGCCGGAACCGGCCAAAGGCCAAGCGCCCGCTGAAGCTGCCCCAGCGCCGCCGCCCATGCCGCGCCATGATGACCCCTTTGGAGAAGCCCCGCCAGTTGTTTCCGGCGGCTCGCTGCTCGACCCGCTCGATGAAGAATTAGGCGGGGGAGGATTGAGTGCCCCGCCGCGCCGCCCCACCCCGGACGCCCAGTCGGATGTTCGCGAAGTGTTGCACGGGCCGCTCGGCAGAATGGTGGCTGAAGTGCGTCGCTCCTTCGATTATTATGAGCACCAATTGTATGAACGCCCCGTCGACCGCATCGTACTAAGCGGCGGCGTGGCCAATTTGACGCTCCTGCGGGAAACGCTAATGGATGAGTTGGGCGTTGATGCGGTGGACGTGGCTGATCCCCTGCGCAGCAGTCTGATGCTGGGGGACGATCCCGCCATCGCCCCCTTGAAGCAGTTTCCCTCGGCCTACATGGTGGCCATCGGCTTGGCCGCCCGCGGAATGGCTGACATATGATCAAGATCAACCTTCTCCCAGATCATCTTCGCCCCATTCAGCGCACCCCGCTTCCTTATATTGCGAGCTTCGTCGTCCTTGGGGTCGTCGTGGCCGGCCTCATCTCCGTGTTCATCACGCAACGCGCAAAGCTTTCCGGTATCCGCACCGAACTGGCCAGCGAACAGGCCGCTCTGGCCAAACTGCAAGATATTGTCAACGAGGCCAATGTCTTGGCGGAGAAGAAACTCGGCCTGCAGA
This sequence comes from Candidatus Hydrogenedentota bacterium, assembly GCA_016182645.1. Classification (GTDB taxonomy): domain Bacteria; phylum Hydrogenedentota; class Hydrogenedentia; order Hydrogenedentales; family JACPGD01; genus JACPGD01. Next base: position 1,337 of record JACPGD010000241.1, read on the forward strand.
CCAAGATTCAGACTATTCAAGACATCCTGAGCGACCGAATTGTCTGGTCCGAGCAGTTGTACAGACTGACCAGCCTGACCCCCGACAACATCTGGTACCACGATATTAACGTCGTCTGGGAGACCTTCCCCGAAGAAGTCGTCGAAACGGATCCTAAAACGCATGAGCCGGTCAAGGATCCGAAGACGGGCAAGGTCAAAACCAAGCGGACCAAGGTAAAGAAACCGGTCCTCGAAGTTTCGGGATATGTGGTTGACGACGAAGCGGGCAGGCAGGAAGTCTTTCCGCTTACCGTCGCAACGGTAAACAATCCGGAATTCTCCAAGTACTTCACCCTGCTTCAGCCGCGCTTGAAAGACACCGAATTTAACGGCTTCCAAGTGCGCGATTTTACGTTGCCCTATCTCATTGGGACGGGAGGCACAGGCTGATGTTTGATTGGTTCAAAGGCACGGTCACTCCCCGCGACTGGGCCGCCGTCGCCATTATCCTCTCCGCTTCAGCGGTCTTGGCGGTTCTGTTTTTTTTCTTTGTCTATCAGCGCCAAAACGAGACTATCACCGCCGCCGGGGAAGAACTGGCGGACGTCAAGAAGAACCTGGCGAAAGCCCGCGAGACCGAAGCGAATATCGAAAACCTGCGCTCCGAAGCACTCAAGATGGATACGCTGGTCAATCTCTTCGAGAAACGCCTGCCCACGAAGAGTGAGATCCCAGCTCTCCTCCAGAACTTCGAAAGCGTGGGGAACGACCTCGGGCTCCGCGTGCAACTCGAAGCCCTGCCCACTGTGACCGATGTCTCCAAGGAAACCATCCCCTACAAGGTGACCGCCTTCGGCGACTTCCATCAGATTGTCAGCTTCATCAACCTGCTCGAGCGGGACAACCGCTACCTGAAAGTCTCCGATCTCGAAATCTCCGAGCAGGAGGAAGGGGTCTCCGCCGGTAAGTTTACCCTCAGCACCTTCCGCTTCATTCAGCAGCAGCCACCGGCCGCTGGGCCAGTTACGGACGAGAAGAAATCGTGAACCCCAATACACGAAATATGATTGTCTTTGGCGGGCTGGTGGCCGTACTGGCCGTGGTCGGCATTGTTCAGTTCACCAAGGGATCCAGCGGCGCCAAGCCTGCTCCAAAATCCGCCCAGACAAAGACCGCCCAAGCCGGAACGCCAGCGAAATCGACCCCGGGCAAGCCCACTGCTGCCGCGGCGACCGGTGAAGCGGTCACCTTCCAGGAAGTCGACGTCGACATTGACTCCCTGCTCAAGGAAATTGAAGTCGTAAACTTTGACTATCAGACGGAAAGGATCGACCGCGATCCCATGGCCCCACTCGTGGGCATCGTGCGGCCGATTGAAGGCATGGCCGCCGCGCCCCTTTCCGTCTCCGACGTCATGAACAAGAAAGTAACGGGCATCATTTACGACGAGACCAGTCCTGCGGCCGTCGTGGATGATGAGGTGGTGACCGAGGGGTACACCTATCCCGATGGGACGGTCGTTCAAGACATTCAACCTGACCGGGTCATCTTCAAAGTGGGAGACTCGACCATCCCCGTGGAGATGAAAAAGCTCGGGGCGGGATAGCGATGCCATGCGAAGGAAGGAGCTCGTGACCATGGTCCATTACAGTCGCGCGTGCAAAACTGCCGTGCTGCTCGGTCTGGCAACGCTGCTGGTTCCGGCCGCAGCCTTTCCCGATCCGCCCGATCGGCCCCAAGCCCCTGCGTCCGCATCCGCGCGGGAACTGGAACAGCTTGCCCAGCAACTCGCCGCCGTGCAGACCACCTCCCCCGAGGCAGCCGCGGAGGCGCATTTACTCCAAACACTTGTAAGTATTCAACGCGCCGCCATTCAGCCTGTGAAGGTCCCGCTCGTCCTCGATCCCGCCTCGGCCGTCCTGGATCAGGAATTGCGCGCGGTTGCCGCCATCCAAATGAATCTTGTTCCCACCCTCCTCGGCGTCGACGCCGCCCAGCAAGAGGGAGATCCCTTCACCGTGAAAGGTGATTCCGTTGCCGATGTCCCGCTGACCAACATCAATCCCGCAGGGGAATTGCAGGCCCCCCCCGCGCCTCCAGCACCGGCCCCCGCACCGGCCCCGGCCCCCGCCCCCGCCGCCCCGGCAGAACCGGCCGCCGAGGAAGGCGCCGAAGGGCCCGAGCCGCCCATGCCGCGTACCGAGGCAGGTGCTGGCGCCACGGATGCCAACACCGCGATTGTC
>JACPGD010000267.1 GCA_016182645.1 Candidatus Hydrogenedentota bacterium
GTGAACACAACCGGCTTCAAGAAGAGCCGCGTGAACTTTCAGGACTTGCTCTACGAAACGATCAAGCCGGCCGGTAGCGAGACCGTCGCCGGTACGACCATTCCCGAGGGCATTCAAGTTGGTCACGGCACGCGTCCCTCGGCCATCGCCAAAGTGTTTACCCCGGGCGCAGCCATACAAACCGGCAATGCGCTCGACCTGATGATCGAGGGAGCGGGTTTCTTTCAGGTGGAACTCCCAGATGGCACGACTGCCTACACACGCGACGGTGCGTTTAAGCTGAATGAACAAGGTTCCATTCTTACGGCGGACGGCTATCCACTGTCTCCGGCCATCAACATTCCCACTGATGCGGAATTGATCACCGTCAGCGCAGACGGAAATGTCTCCGTGCGTTCTCCGGGAAACAACACGCCCCAGGTCGTCGGCACGCTGCAATTGGTCCGCTTCTCGAACCCCGCCGGGCTGGATGCGCGCCTTGGGCGCAATCTGCTGCTCGAAACGCAGGCCTCCGGCACCCCCGTCCAGGGGCAGCCGGGCATCGATGGATTGGGCAACATTGCCCAAGGCTTCCTCGAGAATTCGAACGTACAAGTGGTCGAGGAAATCCTGCAACTCATTATCGCCCAACGTGCCTACGAGGCGAACTCAAAAGTCATTCAAACTTCCGACGAAATGCTGCAAACCGCGAACAATGTGCGCAGGTAATAACGCGTGAGACGATCCAGGCTGAAAAACAGTGCAGAAGTTGGGATGGGAAGACTCGCAAGACCAAGGTTTTCCTTCAACTCCCGTGTGGCCTTTCCGCCCTTTTCGTCCCTGCTGACCCTGTTGTCCCTGCTGTCCCTTTTCGCCCCCTCCGCCCATGCCGACAAGCTCGTCCTCAAAGAAGAAGCCTATGTCAAAGGCCCCAAAGTCCTTCTGGGCGAGTTGGCAAGAATTGACGGCGACAACGCCGCCGAACTGGCGCAAGTCGAAATCTCCCTCGCGCCGCTGCCCGGCGACACCAAGCAGCTCAATGCGGCCTTGGTCGCCACCCGCCTGGAAGACGCCGGTTTCGACACGTCGGACGTGCAGATCGAAGGCGCCCCCAAAGTCCGGGCAACGACCCTGCACCTCGAAGTAACGCCCGCGCAGTTGTCGGAGTCATTGCGCGACTATATTGGTGGCGCCATGCCCTGGGCGCCGCAAGACGCGTTGATTGACGTGCAACAGCCGCAAGGGACCTTCCGTGTGCCCGATGGCGACCTCCAAATCGAGTGGACGCCCAACCCGCAGTACCGCTACGTTGGGCCGGGGGCCTTCCGCGCCACCGTCATGGTGGACGGCGCCGCCCAGAAGACCGTTCTGGTCAAGGCAAACGTCGATGCTTACGCCCAGGTCCTGGTCGCACGTCGCGATATCCAGCGCGGCATGTTAGTTTCGACGGCGGATCTCATGCTTCAAAAGGTTTCGCTGACGCTGGCGCCCGATGATGCGCTGACGCAGCCGGGCGAAGCGCTGGGGCGCGTCGCCCGAAAGACAATTCTTGCCGGGCAGACAGTCACCCTGCGCGCTCTCGATTTGCCCGTGCTCGTGCAACGGAACCAAGTGGTGCCCGTGGAAGTCCGTACCGGCAATGTCCTGGTTCAGGGGCAGGCGCGCGCCCTGACCGAGGGCCGCGTGGGAGACGCCGTGATCTGTGCCAACCTCGAATCAAAAGAACGATTCCAGGGCGTTGTCCGTCCGGACGGCGTCGTGGCCGTGGAGTAAATGATGAGCGCAAGAGTGGCACTAGCAATCATGGTCCTGGCGGTGCTGCCCGCCAGGGCTGACTCTCTCTTTAATCAGGCGGCACAGAAGTCGGGCACACTCATCTCGGAGAAGATTGCACGCTTTGCCGTGGGCGATCTCATTACGGTCCTGGTTCGTGAAAAGATTGATGCCAGCACGCAAGCCGACACGAACACGAAAAAGGAATCCGACGTCGAGTCTAACGCCAACGCCGCCGACAATGCCTTCCTCATCGCGGATGAACCCACCGGCAACAATATTCTGAAACCCGATGATCTGCCCAACTGGCAGATTGAAGCCGAAAACGAGACACGAAACACCGGCCGCACAAAACGTGTTTCCACCCTCACGACAACCATTACTTGCTTCGTGCAGGAAGTACTCGAGAATGGCAACCTGCGTATCCAGGGCGAGAAAACCGTCACCATTAACCGCGAAGACTCCACGCTGGTGGTCAGCGGCATCGTGCGGCCCAAGGACATCCTGCCGGACAACACGGTACCCTCGACCCAGCTAGCCAATGCGACGGTCTTACTCAAGGGCAAAGGTCCCCTGTGGAACAATCAACGCCGCGGCCTCGTTACCCGCTTCCTCGACTGGTTCTCTCCCTTCTAATGATCACCTTGCTCAAGAGAATAAACCACACAGAAAGTGCCGCGCTCGGCGAGCGCGGCACTACCGGGTGGCGCCCTCAAGCCATCACGCTTGAGGGTGGGCCAGCAACCCATCGTTCCTATAAGTCCTATAAGCCCTATAGGTCATATATACCTCTTCTATTCCTTACCGTTGCGCTTTCCGTGGTGCTGTCCGCGTTCTCCGCTCGCGCCGCGCGCCTGAAAGATCTCTGCGAAGTGGATGGCGCCCGCGAGAACATGCTCAAAGGGGTTGGCATCGTCGTCGGCCTTTCTGGCACCGGCGATGGCACGCGGGCGGCCATCATTGCGCAAGAGCGCATGCTGCGCCGCATGAGCGTCGAGATCAAGGACATTAAGGAGCTCGCCTCGGACAATGCCGCTATTGTCGCCGTCACCGCGACGATTCCACCCTACGCGAAAGAAGGCACGCGCATCGACGTCAAAGTCAGCTCCATTTACGATGCAAAAAGCCTGGAAGGCGGCACGCTCCTCGAGACCTATCTCACCGGTCCGGGCAGCGACGAAACGGTCTATGCCGTGGCACAAGGTGCCGTCTCCGTCGGGGGCTTTGCCGCTGGAGGCGGTGGTGGCGGCACCGGCGTCCGCCAGAACCACGTGACCGCCGGGCGCATCCCCATGGGCGCCTACGTCGAGCGCGAAGTCCCCAGCACCATCACCGATGGTCAGCGCATTAAGCTGCTCCTGAAGCAGCCGGATTTCACCACAGCTTCCACTATCCAGCAAGCCATCGACAGTGCCCTGGGGTCACAAGCCGCCTCGGCCCTTGGCGCAGGAACCATTTTGGTTACGATCCCGGAGGCGCAACAAGCCGACCTGGTCCGGTTCATTGCCCAGCTTCAGGAAATCGAAGTGAGGACCGACATCCCGAGCCGGGTGGTCATCAACGAAAACACGGGCACAATCGTCGTGGGCGGCAAGGTAATCATCAAGCCGTGTCAGGTGGCGCATGGCAGTCTGACGATTAAGATTGCTGTGACGCCGCAGGTGTCGCAACCGGCCCCGCTCTCCCGTGGCGAGACTACGACCACCGAGACGGCCGAGGTGGAGGTGGAGTCGGAAGAAGCGTACTTGATGCCCGTTGAGGGAACGTCGGCGGGCGAAGTTGCCCAGGCGTTGAACCGCCTGCGCATCACCCCGCGCGACATGATCGCGATCTTCCAGGCCCTGCGCGAGGCGGGCGCGCTCGAAGCCGACCTGGAGATCATGTGATGCTGTACGTTAATCCGTTGGCCGAACGCTTGACACCTCTGGGACGCGACGGGGACATCGCGTCTACGAGACAGCGGCAGGTCCTCCAGGAATTTGAGCGGCTGCTCATTTACCAGATGCTCAAGGAAATGCGAAAGACCGTCCCGGAGAATGGTCTTTTCGGCCATTCGTCCGCTATGGATTTCTACGAGGAAGTCCAGGATGACTTTCTCGCCGGCCAAATGGCCGCCAGCGGCCAGTTGGGCGTGGCCAAACTACTCGAAGCCCAATTGAGCAAGCCGCACTCCTCGATTCCACAGCCTCCCAACTCGGGGGTGCCGTTCGTTTCGCCCCTTCAGTCCTTGCCGTTCTTCCCCCTCCCTGATTTAAGAAACCCCCCGGCCCTGCCGATAAACAAGCCAGCCGCAAGTGGTCTTCCGCTGCGGCGGGTGGAGAGTTGATCATGAGCCTCGTGCCCGGTTTGGCCGCCATCAGCGGCACGCTGCGCGGCGCCGCTGGCTTGGTGCGCGAATTCAGGCGGCCCCGCCTGAACAGCGCGGATTTCGCCGAGGTGCTGAAAGAACGCATCCGCCAGGCGCCCGCATCCTCCGCGCAGGAGCGGCAGCTTCAGGCCGCACTCGTCCAAAGTTCCCGCTTCCTCGACTGGCATGACGCCAATGCGGACAAACTACTCACACTCGAGGAGTCGGCGTTGACGACCGAGCTTTTTGAACAACTCGATCTCGATAGTAACGGGTTCTTGTCGGCAGATGAATTGAAGGCGGGCTATCTGGCCGCGATAAACGGGAGAGGCCCAAAATTGCCCCTTCAGGACACGGAATAATATGAGCGTGGAGGCGTTGCAAGCGTTGTGCAAAGTGCTCGAGGACGAACTGGAACGCCAGGAAAACGTCCTCGCGGTGTGCCTCGCCCAGGGCGAAGCGGCGCGCGCGCACAATGTCGCTGCATTGGAAACAAAGACCGCGGCGCTGACGCTACTGATCGAACAAGCCGCCAAGGCCGAGCGCGAGCGGCTGCGGCTCGTCCATGAAATTGTGGATGCTTTGAAATTGCCGGTCGAGCAGCAGTCCTTATCCGGTCTGATCGCCCATGTGGAGGAGCCGTGGCGGCTGCGCCTCAGCGAAGTCCAGCACCGCTTGCGCACCGTCATGGGCCAGACCCGCGCGGCGATTAAAGCCCACAACATTACCATTCGCCGTTCGCTGCGCATTGCCAACCAGACCATTCAAACGCTCGTTTGCGGCAGCAACCCTGCTTTGTCCCCCTACGGCGGCGGGGGAGAGGCGGCGCCGTGCGCTCCAGCCGCCCTGCTCAATCAGATCGGATGAAATGACCTATGGGCAGTGTACGCATCACACAGCAGCTCCTCGTCAGCCGGGTGCTGAACAATCTCAACGACCAGCAGCGACGGATTCTGGCGCTTCAGGATCAGTTGTCCACTGGGCAGCGGGTCAACCAGCCTTCGGACGACCCGTTGGCGGCCCGGCGCGCGATCGCCGCCCAGGCGGAAATCGCGAAGAACGAACAATATCTTACGAACATATCCAATGCCGGACCGGGACTGACGGAAACGGAAACCGCGCTACTCACGGTAGTGGACATCTTGCAGCGGGCCAACGAGCTGGCGCTGCAAGGCGCCAGCGGGGCGATCGATTCCGAACAGCGAGACCAGATCGCGACCGAGATCAATCAACTCCTGGAATCAATGCTGGTCCAGGGAAACCAGACCGCCAATGGCCGCTATCTTTTCGGCGGCAGCCGGACACTGGACGCGCCGTTTGTGGCCACGCGGGACGGTTCGGGCGAAATTACCGCCGTGGCCTATGAAGGCAATGACACCAAAGTGAGCATCGAGATCTCCGAGGGCGTCCGCGTGGAAGTCAACGAGACCGGGGAAGACGTTTTCACGCAGACCATCTCGGGTACGGTGGACATCTTTCAAACGCTGATTGACTCGCGCGACAACCTGCGGGCCGATGATCTTGATGCGCTCCAGACGCGGTTAGCTGAGCTGGACCTGGCGCAGGACCAGGTGCTGGTGGCCGTGTCGCGCGTCGGGGCGGTCCAGAATCGCCTCGACGATACCGAGGCAAATCTCAGCACGATCTCCGTTCAGTTAGAACAGGTGATCTCCGACAATATCGACGCGGACTTGGCGGAAGTCATTGTCGAATTGAACGCTCAAAGCAACGCCTTTCAGGCCTCCCTCAGCGCCGCCGCCCGGGTGATTCAGCCGAGCCTGCTCCAATTCCTTGCCTGACCGTTTCCAGTTTTCGGTTCCCCATTCATAATTCATAATTCCTCATTCAAAAAGGGAAGCCCCCGCGATTCCTCGCGGGGGCCTCAAAAGCATCACGCTCAGGCGATTGCTCGCTTAGAACTTGATCTCCGTTTCAATGAACAGGTAGTCGTAGTCATCGTCGTCGTCGCCGGCGAACGCAATGAGGCCATTGCCGTTCCAGGCGTTGCCGTCGCCGATGCCATCATCGGTGAAGAAGTGGGCATAACCCGCACGGAAGGTCAGGTCTTCCGTGTAGTGGTAGTCGGCATAAAGGCCAACTTCGAAGCCCAGATCATCGTCCGCATCATCCCAGAACCACCACCACGGCGTGTCCACTTCCTCGTCCACTTGGAAGTAGGCCAGCGACAGCAGCAGTTCGATGTTTTCGGTCGGCATGGCGCCCACGCCGGCACGATAGATGATCAGGTTGGACTCGTCCGTGTTGGCCAGGAATTCGCTGTACTCCCAGTTGGAGAACAGGCGGTTGAAGGCCAATTCCGGCGTGTCATTGAAGAAGAAACCTTGCCGGCCAGTGTCGCCGCCGTCAAGATAGGCGCCACCCAAGAACACACGCGGCTGCCAGTTCATATCGAACGTGTAGCCAACTTCCAGGTTCAGGCCAAGCGCATCGTAGTCAAGGTCGGCGTCGCCGAACAGAAGTTCAAGTTCAGCTTCACCAAATTGATACGCTGCTTCGGCTTCGAAATCAAAGGCGCCAACCGTACCGGCTCCGCGGAGGCCAATGGTGTGCAGTTTCACGTCATAAGGGGTCAGGAACTCATGATCGTGCACGTACATCCAGTAGGCATCAAGGACGATGTCTTCAAAGCCCTTGTAGCTGCCATACAGGGTGTAGAAATCGACGTCGCCGTCACTGAACCCGTCGAAGGACTCACCCAGCTTGGTCGCAATCGCGTCCACGCTGAACATGTCCGTTTCGTAGGTCAGGCGGATACCGTCGAAGGACAATCCCCAGAACAGCGAGCTGGCGTTGTTGACGCCGACCAGCCATTCGCTGCCCAGGCTGATTTCCTGGCGGCCAACGCGCAGGCGCAACGGGGTGCCCCACATCTCGCTGGCTTGGATGTAGCTCTGGTACAAGTTGATATCGGCGCCGGCGCCCGGGCCATCAAAGCCGGTGATGTAGTTGGAGCGGAAGTCCGTTCCCCACACATCATAGCTGTCAAGCTCGATCACCGCCTTCACTTCATCGGTGAAGTCCGCGCAGACACCCAGGCGGGTGCGCTGTTCGACGAAGGTGGTCTCGCCGCCGAGGCTGTCACCATAGTCGTACCAGTTTCCGCGGATACGGATCTGGCCGTTCACTTCCACATTCTGCAGTTCGGCGTAGGCCATGGATCCCAGGCCCAGCACCAGCGCTGCAATCAGCATCAATTTGAAAGCACGCATTGTGCGTTGTCTCCTAATTACGTCATTGCTGACGTTCCAAAAACACATCAACAGTGTTTGCCGCCTTCTTCAGGCGGCCCGCGCCCAGCGCTTCCGCGCGCCGCACACGCTTTCTATAGGTACAACATCACAGGGTTTAGTCCGATCCCGGGAGGATGCTATCTCTAGCCGTTGGTCATCCCTCCTTCCACCTCCAGATTATGGATCGGTCCCGATGGAATTGTCTGGTCAACGTGACATGCCCCGCTTCAGGTTTCCACGTTCCACCGTTGCCTCAGATCGGCCACGGCCAACGCTTACACGGCATGCCGCCCCTTACTTTTCCCTTCCTGATTTCCCTTCTGTTTCCCCTAATTTTCGCAAGTATAGCAACTCGATCACTCCCAGTCAAGCACTTTTTAAGAGCCGTTGTCAATAATTTCCCCCAGCCCATAGCGGGGATTCCTCCAGGGAGGCCCCACCCCTTGTTGCAGCCAACGCGCCTCCGGGGATGCCTGCCCGCCACCAACACTCTTCCATGGCCCGCCGCCTTCCCCACCTCCAGCCCCGCTTACAGGCTGTCCTTTCCGTCCTTAAGTCCTTTTCGTCCTTTTCCCGCTGGGCAGCGCGTCCGCCAGTTTGATCTTTGCCGCGGTCCCCGGTCATTCTCATCCGGCCGCTCCGCCCGATAAAACTACTCCGCCACCCCCCACAGGTTCGAGAGTGCATATGACGGCAAAACACAGCCACCCAAGAAGGAGCAACACGGGCCTGATCTTCGCCGGGATCACGGCAGTCGCCTTCCTCGGCGTGGCCGCCCTCTGCCTGCTGGCCCAGGTACAGCGCAATACCGCCGTCGCGAAGTTGCGCTCGGCGCCTGGCTTCGTTCGGGTCACAGAGGCGGTGGCACAGCCCAAGCGCCCCGCACAGCCCCCAGATTCTGCCCCGGCGAGTGTCACCCCCCTGCCCGATGTCACAGCAGTCTTGGAACGGATGCAGTACCTCCATCAGCAAAATGAGACGTGGAAGGATGTCAACAGGGTCTTTGGGCTTTCCACGGCCAAAGACTCGGACCAGGAGTGGGCCGAGCTTCAGGCCTATCTCTGGAACAACCGGGACTTGGTGGAACAAATCATGGCCCTGGCGGCCGCCGGCCAGCCCTGGCTACGATATGCACGCGGGCAACACGGATACCGCGCTGGATCACCTGAACGGGATTTATCAATTGGGCCAAATCCTCGAGCACGAACCGGTAATGGTTTCACAGTTGGTTCGCATCGCCATCCACGGGATTGGCGTCGGCGCCGTGGGGTCGCTACTGTCGCCGGGCGAGTTGACGCCCCAGCAGGTCCGGCAGGTAACGTCCATGTTGCGGCAGATGGATTACCGGCAAGGCGTGGCCGATAGCCTGTGGGGGGAAACGCAGGCCGGCTTGTCCTCCTTCGACGCCATGCGGGCCGGGGATCTCCGGCCTGAGCTTATCGGTCTCCACGGAACGGACCGGGGCGACAGATTGTTCCAGCACCTCTATTCCAGTCCACTGGGCCGCCCCTGGCTCAATCTCGATGAAGCCGCCTATGCGGAGGTGATGGGACAAATGACCCAAGCGGCCCCGGCCGCGAATTTCTACGAAGCGATACCCGCGCTCCAGGCGATCAGAAACGAAATCGAGGCGTTGCCCCGGACACGGGTATTCACGCGAGCGCTGACGCCCGCCCTGACCGTGTACCTGGAAGCGCCGGCCCGCGCGACGGCCCAGAATGAGCTTGCCCAAATTGGCCTCACGCTGGAACTCCAATATCACGGCCAGGCAGCCTATCCGGCGGACCTGTACGAAATTGAATCGGCGTTTGGCAGCCCACTGCCGCTCGATCCTTACTCCGGTCAGCCCTACCGCTACGAGCAACTCGCCACGGGATTCCTGCTCTACAGTATCGGATCCAACCTTCAGGACGATGGTGGTCGCCACATCCCCAGAGTTCTGGAAGGTGACATTGTCTGGCGTGGCGCGCCATAGTGACGAGCGCCGCGGGAGGGCAGGTTCAGGTGTCTTTGGAGGATGGCGATTCGATGTAAAGTTCCGGATCGGGGTGGGGGAGACGCCGAACCACGAGTTCGGCCAGCAGCCCCAGCGCCAGCAGCAATCCCCCGGCAAAGTGAATGATCAGCCCCGTGCACCACAGCACCAGCGCGGCGGGAAAATGCTCTGAGCTGAGCCCCGTGATTACGCCCCCCAGGCAGAGGAGCGCTCCGGCAATTATTCCCACGACGCCATACCGCCCGAAGAAGTGTCCCGGTGAATGTTGGTAGTGATCGAGGAACCACACCGCCAGCGCATCGAGCGCCCCGCGTGAGAACCGCTCGAAACCATAGTGCGAGTGCCCAAAACGCCGGGGATGGTGCTCTACCGGCACCTCGGCCACCGTGTAGCCGAGACGAATGGCGAAGACCGTAATCAGTCGGTGGCGTTCGCCGTACAGCGCCAGCCGCTTTGCCACGTCCATCCGCATCGCCTTGAAACCCGTATTAATGTCGTGCAGATCCAACCCGAAAATGCGGCGGACCACATGGTTGTACACGCGCGACGGGATCGTCTTGTGCCACGGGTCGTGACGGTTCTGCTTCCACCCGCAGACGACGTCATAACCCTCCTCCATCTTCGCCAACAGCCGCGGGATCTCCGCCGGATCATCCTGCAGGTCGCCGTCCATCGTAATCACCACGTCGCCCGTGGCCCGCATGAATCCCGCGGACAGCGCCTGCGACTTCCCAAAATTGCGGCGAAACCGCACCACCTGCACCTGGGGCATCTCTTGCTGCAGCCGTCGCAGCGTTTCGAAAGTATGATCAGTGCTGCCGTCGTCTACGAACAGGATCGTGAACTCGTGCCCCGCGCAATGTGCCGCAATCCCCCTCGCCAGCGGCTCAACGGTGCTCTCTTCATCCTGGACGGGTATCACAAAGAACAGTTTCATGGCCGGGATTTTAGCTGATTGGAGAGCGTAATCACAGCCGCCGGGAACAAAGTGCGGATCGTTGCGGTTCCTTATTGGATTCGGCGGCGATTCTCCCCTAGAATAGAGCATCCGAATGGAGGAGTAGCATAATTGGTAATGCAGCGGTCTTGAAAACCGCCGCCTTCGGGCTTGCAGGTTCGAGTCCTGTCTCCTCCGCCATTTTAGTTTAGCTATGGAACAGGTGGTCATGAGCGACCCGCAAGAGACAATGCAGACGCTTGCCATGGCGGCAGCCCATAATGAATCCGTGCCCAAGTTTTATTTCAATGGTTTCATCAATGCCCTCAGCAACGGCGATGTAGTAACGGTTCTGACGCGCAATGGCCAACCCGTGGCTGTCTTGAATTCATCTTTCACGGTCGCAAAGACACTATCAACGAAGATCAGCGAAATTATTCAGGATCTGGAGACAAAGACCCAGGCGCCAATCCTCGACGCGGATAACGTCGATAGCTTGATTCAGAGAAAAGACCAATGAGCGTGTCCCCGTTTCAGACTCCGCAGGCAACCCGCGAGAAGATCTTGGCTCTCGGCCACCTGAAGGCTGGCTGGCGCTTTGGCGAAGGGGACCCGGCAAGTCCGGAGGCTTTCGCTACCGCGCTGGCGCTGCTAGACACTGTCGTCGGGCGGGGATTTGACGAGACCGATGCTTTTCCCGGGGTCAACGGGGAGGTGGTCTTGACGGTTTACTTCCAAGACAGGTGCCTCGAATTCGTCGTCGCGGCGAGGAATGACATCGACGTCACGTGGGAAGTTGGCGGCGCCGTGCTCAGGGTGGAAGAAGGTCAATCTCTGGAGGAAGCCCGCGGAGCGGTGGAGAACTTCTGGGGAGAGCTATGGAAGTCGTTCGAGTCCTTCATATCCGCGAATACGACCGCCGCGCAGGCAAGTTCCGCAGCACCGCTTTCCGGCCCAGCAGTAAAGAGCGCGGGGGTGGTATTTCGGTTATTGGAAGCGAATGCATACGCGTCCAGTCCGGCGCCACCTGCACCCATCTCCGAAGGTTCTATGTCCTAGTGGCCAGCGAACCACCGATTTATTGGGAATTCGATACCGAATTGCTGCCTGCCTCGTGCGTGTTGGTCAAGCATCCATCAAGTACAGGTGATGTATGTCATTATGACCTGACCCGGATTACCCGCGGCGAGGCCAGAAGGATCTTCGCCGGAGTGACGCTTGACCACCTGACTATCTGCCTGGACGATGCAGCGCCGGTAACACCAGCATTGCTCGATCGTCTCAGTGCCCAGCACGGCGGTCCGGAAGATGGACCGTCCCTCGGTTGAGTCCGCGTGAAGGAATTACATGAGTACTCGAAACCCCTGGAAGACGCTCAAGAGCCGCGTAGCGTACAAGAATGATTGGATCACGGTGCGCGAAGACGACGTGATCCGGCCCGACGGCAAGCCGGGCATCTACGGAGTGGTGGAAACCCGCCTGGCAACAGGCGTGGTGGCCATGACGCCCGAGCGTGAGATCTATCTGGTGGGCCAGTACCGCTACGCGATGGAGGAGTATTCGTGGGAGATCGTGGAAGGCGGCACGGATCACGCGGGGGAAAGTCCGCTGGAGGCGGCCCAGCGTGAATTGCGCGAGGAGGCCGGCCTGGTGGCGGAACATTGGGAGCCGCTCGGGCACGAGATGCACCTGTCGAACTGCCATTCCAACGAGCGCGCCTATTTTTTCCTTGCCACCGTCCTCAAGCAGGTCAAGTCCTGTCCGGACGGCACCGAGCAGCTTCAAGTAAAGCGCGTGCCGCTGGCGGAGGCCTTGCGCATGGTGGACAAAGGCGAGATCAAAGACGCCATGTCGGTGCTCGCTTTATTCTTTCTGGAACGGCACCCTGCATTCGCCTAGAGTGGGGGGTGGATTTCCGGGGGAAAGGTCATGCTTGCCAGGGTGCTTGCAGCGATGTTCGCGATCGAGGCGGCGCCGTACACGGCGTTTGTCTGGTGGCGGCTCAGCCGGGGCACGTCCCTGTGGGTGTCCCTGCTGTTGGTTCTGCTATCCCTGCTCCTGGTTCGTGCGGCCGTTGTCGCTATGATGTTCGCTTGCGCGTGGCGGTGGCGCATGGATCGGGCGCCTGGCCAGCGCCTTCGGATATGGGCCGCGCTGCGCCTGGTTCTGGCCGAGTACGCAACCTTGTTCGCATGCTATTGCCTACTCCAGCCTTGCGAAAAATGGTTGATGCCGCGTGAGCGAGAGGGCGCCGTCCCGCTGGGTCGTCCCGTGATTCTGGTGCACGGGTTCTTCTGTAATCGCGGCTATTGGTGGCAACTCTGCCACGCTCTCCAGCGGGCGGGCCTCGCGCCCGTGTACACGATCAATCTGGAACCGCTTCTGGCTGGCATGAAACAGTACGTGTGCCAGCTCGACGATTTGGTCGAGCGAATCTGTGTGGTGTCCGGCGCCACACAGGTGATTCTAGTGGCGCACAGCATGGGCGGTCTCGTGGCGCGCGCCTACGCACGGTCGAACACTGGCCGCGCGCGCGTGGCGGCAATCCTGACACTCGGCTCGCCGCACCATGGCACGCAACTGGCCCGGCTGTTGCCCGGACACAACCTGACACAAATGTTGCCCGGTTCCGCGTGGCTGGCGGCCTTGGAAAAAAAGGAAATGGAGAGCCCCGGCGCTCCCATCATCTCCCTCTACTCCGCGCACGACAATATCGTCGCGCCCCAGGACAGTGCCCGTCTAGCGTCAGCGGAGAATATTTGTCTTCCCGGTATCGGCCACCTCGAGCTTGCCTTCAATCCCAGTGTTCAACGATTGCTGATCGATCGCCTGCGGACTTGGCAACGCGCCATGGATATTTCTCAAACAACACCGCCCGCCGCTAAAATGCCGCCGTGACGATTGTCCCATAGGCCGTATTCGTCCTATATGTCCTGAATCCGCAAGGAGGCCCTGTGGCGAACCAGAATCAAGACGCGGTGGTCTTGGTGAGCGGCGGCGTGGATTCCACGGTACTGCTGCACCACGTCGTGCGTCTCGGCCATGCGCCGGTGCATGCCCTCAGTTTCCACTACGGCCAGCGCCACGTGCGCGAATTGGACTGCGCCCGGTGGCAGGCCGCGGCCGTGGGGGTCCGCGAACACCGCCTCATCGATATCAGTTTCTTGGGTGAGATACTCCAGGGCGGCTCGGCCCTCATCGCAGGCGGTGCAGCCGTCCCCCAGTTGAAGGAATTGTCCGCCGAGGAGTTGCGCCAGCCGCCCACCTACGTGCCGAACCGCAATATGATGCTCCTCTCGATGGCCGCCGCCTATGCCGAGGCGCAGGGGATCTTTGACGTGTTCTACGGCGCGCAGGCGCAGGACGAATATGGCTACTGGGACTGCACCGCCGAATTTCTGCAGCGTCTCAACGCCGTGCTTGCCTTGAATCGCAAGCAACCCGTCCAGATTCACGCTCCCTTCATTACCTGGCCCAAATCAGAGACCGTCCGGCTTGGGATCGAGCTAAATGTTGATTTCCGCCACACCTGGAGTTGCTATCGCGGCGATGCGTACGCCTGCGGCGCCTGCCCCACCTGCGTCGAGCGGCTGAATGCCTTTAAGGCAGCCGGTACGGAGGATCCGCTTGAGTACGCGGAATGAGAAAGCCCAAGGACGACAGGGACAGCAGGGACGGCAGGGACGACAGGGACAGAGTCTATTGAGGAGGCAAACCTTTGACAAGAACGTTGAAAGAAGCTTTTAATCTGGCTGAATCGTTGCCTGAAGAGGAGCAGGAAGCGCTGGCCCATTTCTTGATTGAGGAAATAGAGGGCGAGAGGCGTTGGATCGCTCTTTTTGCCGGCTCCGGAGACCTGCTCAACAATCTAGTGCAGGAGGCTAAGACCGAGTTTTCGGCGGGGCGTACCACGCCCTTGGAATTCGATTAGCCGGCGCTGAGCGCTTCTCCGAAGCGGTCAGCGCTTTTCTGAAAAGGCTGTCGATGACGTTGCGCAAGTACTGCTCATCGTTCAATCCCAGCGTGGCGGCTTCAGGGAAAGTCACCGCCGCTTTCACGTGCTCCACCATCTGCGCGTAAAGACGGACGCGCGCCTCGGCCTCGAGTTCTTCGCGGCGCAGGAGCGCCTGGATGATCGCCGCCACTTCGCCGGCGGTCAGCCGCTGGCGCAGGCGCGCTTCGAGGTGGGGATACGCCCGAAAGCTGTTGTATTTGTGCGGCCGGATTTGCTCGACATCCGGTTGCCGAAGGCGGCGCGCCCGCACGACGACCGTGTTGGCCGCAATGTCGCCCAGGCGCTGATTGCGCCGGTTCAGCAGCAGGGTCAGGCCGCCGGCCAGGTAGAGCACCGGCATCAGATCCACCGCGCGCAGCAGATTGCGCAAGATGACCTGCGACAGGTGCAGGCGCAATCCCTGCACATCCATGACGCGCAGGCCCAACACGCGCTTGCCCAGTGTTTGCCCGCGCCACAGCCATTCGAAGGCCATGCTATAGGTCAGGTTCAGGACGAAGAGCGCCAGCATCATCAGGCTGTTCGCAATGTCCAGGCTGACGATCATCAGTACTGACGCAATCTGGCCCATAATCATAAACCCCGCCAGACACGCGGCC
>JACPGD010000250.1 GCA_016182645.1 Candidatus Hydrogenedentota bacterium
GCAAGAGAACGAAGGGCGAAGGCAGACAAGAAAAAGGGATAAGGGCGGAGGGATGAGGGATGAGTAAGAGGAGACCTGTGGTCGGGGGAGTGCGGGGTCAGGAGACCCACGCACAGCAGAGGAGACCCCTCGCACAAGCAGAGTTGGCCCGGGGCGGCTCCGTCGTCTATCCAAGGCCAGCTAGATGATGTGATCTTCGTCCTCCGTTGGCGCTTCAGGATCGTCGTAGCATGCTGCGGGGTCCTCCTCGTCCGCCTGTCGCCAGGTAGCGCGTCCGAGGAGGGCGTACGCGAGGGCTGGACCACCGAAGATGATCAGGGGCGTCAGGGCATCGCGCGGAGAGCCTTTGCCTTTGCTCTCGTTGAGGCGGGTGGGTGCTATCCACCTGAACGCCTCGAAAAGGAAACAGGCGGCAACAATCACGAAGACGCAGCCGGCGGCGATTCGATAGGCGTAGCGGGCAATCCGGGGCGGGAGCCAGAGGCCGAGCATGAAAGCCAGGGTCAGCAGGACGATCACCAGGAGGGGTCCTCTTGCGGCGGGCTTGTCCCAGTTGTACAGGGGCATTGACGCCAGGAACAGGAGCAGCACGGGCGTGAGGATCCAGCGCATGAAGGCGCTGGCGGAGTGTCGTTCAGAGTTTCGGTCGTGCATGCGTACAGGATAGCGTGGCGTGCATTTGCGGTGCGAGAAATTGCCGCAGGGCGGAAAAGGACATGGCGACGCATAGGGCAAGACGTGTGGCGCGGTCTCCGCCTCGGTTGTGCCCGGTCTCCTGGCCTCACCGCGGCGATGGCCACAAGGTCTCCTCTGGACCATTTGAATGCGCAGCCAGCGGGGCGGTTTCCCCTGGTTCCCAAACTTCAGATTGGAAACGAGTGGAACGAGTGGGACCGCTCTACCCTGGGAACTGGCTGCAGCTAGAGGTAGAACGTGGGAGTCCGAAGGCGCGACGAGGACGTCGCGTTTACGAGGGCATGCCGTGCATTTTGCGCTTGGTGAATGAACTAGCATGGTTTGGTGTATTCTGCTTCAACACCAACATCGGGGGATACGGGCATGAAGAAACTGGTTACGCTGTACGCGCTTCTCCTTGTGGTTGCCATAGGCGCGGTGTTGACGGCGTTGATTTTTCGTCGTCCAGCCGCCGTGGATCAAGCACCCGTCCCGGAAGCGCCGCGGACTGCGGAGCCGAGTCAACAGCACGTGGAGGCGGAGGCGCCGGCAGTAATCCCTCCCCCGCCGCCCGCGCCTCCGGCCGAGGTCCCCTCCCCCACTGACCCAACCGCTGAAAAGGAAAAGGTCCAGGCGGAGTACTTTGGCGTGGTCCAGCGGGCGGACACGGGCGCGACGCTGCCGGCCGCGAAGGTCGCCTTTTTGTCCCACGACGAGGTGGTGGGTACGGCGACGACAGACGAGGAGGGGGCCTACACGCTGACGGTGAGCGTGGACGAGTGGCAGCCGAGGCGATACACGCTGACGTGCGAAGTGGACGGCTTCAGCCGCGTTATTAAGTCTGTGGAAGAACTTGAAGATCATGAGGCGGGCCGGAAGGTTCGGCTCGATTTCGCACTTGAAGTGGGTGCGGGACTCAGTGGGCGAATCCTCGAGTCCGCGAACGGCGCCCCGGTCGCCGGCATTGGCGTTCAACTGAATCCGCATGAAACCGGCTTCAGCGAGCGCAGGTTCCGCAATGCGGAAGTGCGGCGTCTGACGGCGGTTTCCGATGAGGAAGGGGCCTACCGCATTGCCAGTGTCCCGCCGGGCGTGTACGTGCTCATGCTTGACCCTGGTGACAAGAACTTCGTGTTGGCCGGCGCGCCCTCGCAAAAGCTGAACTTCGCGCAGGCCGAGTCGAAGGAGTTGGACCTGCGGGTGGAAAGCGGCGCCGTGGTTCAGGGCAACGTCACTGCCGCCGCCGGGGAGTTGCCGGAGGACACGGGCGTCATGGCGACGCCCGATATCTCGGGCCAGTTCATGGAGCGCATCTTTGAGATGGCGTTGAACGAGCCTAAGTCCAGCAAGTTAAAGGACGGGCAGTATGAGGTTGCCGGTTTGCGCTTCGGCCAGCGTTATCGGGTGACGGCCCGCGCCAAGGGCTTTGCCGCGGCAAGCAGCGAGCCGTTCTCGATCGCGCGGGGACGATCGCCGCACACGATCAACTTTGAACTGGTGCGCGGCAGTTCGATCACGGGCGTAGTCCAATATGAAGACGGCACCCCAGCGCCCGAGGTCGACGTCATGCTGATGCCGGATTTCGGCAAGATCATGTCGGGCGACTTTGCTGGCGTGGAAAATATGGGCGAAGACAGCGGCGCGGACGGAAGCTTCGTGATCGCGGGCGTTTCGGCGGGCAAATACACGCTGATGGCAGGGAAGCCGTCGTTTCCGTTCATGGGCGCGGGAGAAAACACGACCGCCGTGGAAGTGGACGGCGTGAACGACGTGACGGGCCTGGTGCTCACGGTGGATCGCCCTTCGGGACCTTCCGCGCCGGGACGCGGAGAAATCTCCGGCGTGGTTCAGGCGGCGGATGGCTTGCCGGTGCCGAGCGCCAAGGTGGAAGCGATGATCTTCGGTGTGCCGGTGACCACCGCCACGACCGGAGAGGACGGTACCTTCAAAATCAGCGGGCTGAGACCATCGACCTATGACCTCACCGCAAGGAAAGACAAGGAAGAAGCGTCTCTGAAAAAGGTGGAACTGGGAAGCAATGTCACGTTGAAGATGGCGCCGGCCACGCACGTGAGCGGGTTGGTGGTGAATGCATCCGGAGAATCCGTGGCGCAGTGCCGGGTGCATCTCGAAAAACTGACCGCCGATCCGACGCAGTTCTTCGACCCGGACATGATCCAGGGGATGATAGGCATGGGCGGCGACAATGCCACGACCAACGAATTTGGCTATTTCGAGATTGCGCCGGTGAAGCCGGGCCGGTACACCGCGAAAGCGATGGCTACCGGCCGAGGCAGCGGTGAATCGGACAGCTTCGAGGTCAAACAAGGAACTGATGTCGACAGCCTGCGGATCACGCTGGAGGCGGGAGTACGCTTCAGCGGCACGGTCAAGGACACCGCAGGCCAAGCGGTGGCCGGCGCCGACATTTCGCTTTTCCTGGTGGGCGCGGGCAACTTTTTCCAGGAGCAGATGGCCCAGTTCATGCCGGCGGAAATGCAGGAAGCGGCGGCCACGGGCATCTCGGAGGAGACGGGGGCATTTCTTGTCGAAAACCTCTCCCCTGGCACGTACCGCGTGAGCGCGGCCCATCCCAATTACGCGAAAACGCGGATCAAGGAACTCGTGCTTGAACCGGCGCGCGATGTCGCGGGCTACATCATCACGCTTAGTCAGGGCGGGTGCCTGACCGGGGTACCACTCATGAATGGTGAACCCAAGCCAGGACTGATGGTGCAGGCCATCGGTGGCGGCGGAATGCAAATGGCCAACACGGACGACAGCGGGCGCTTTGAACTCTGTGGACTGTCACCCGACAAATATATGATCCAGGTGATGGACATGAACGCCATGATGAGCGGCAATTTCATGTCGATGATGCCGGTGCAGCGCACCGCCGAGGTGCGCGACGGCGAAACGACCGAGGTCGAATTTGGCACCGGGCCGAATGCCGTGCAGATTACGGGCACGGTCAGTGGGGAACGCAAGAAGATGACGACCATATCCCTGCGCAAGCCGGACAGCCCCGACCCCGCCGAGATCGATCCGTTCGACATGGCGGCGCAGATGGCGCTGCTGGAACAAATGGGCGGGACCGCGATCGTGGCGGAGGACGGCACGTTCACCCTGCCCAACGTCGAGCCGGGGGACTATATTCTTGAAGTGCACAGCCTGGATTTCGACATGCAAAACCTGGGCAATCTGGCGGAGTTAATGGAGTCCGGCCAGACGCCCGTCCTCCAGCAGAACATCACCGTGGTAGCTGGTGAGAGTCCTGAGTTGCAGTTGGAAATCCCCGCCGCGGAGGAATGAACCACGGAGCGCACGGAGAACACGGAGAAAGGAACGTCGAATACGTACTTTGGTGTACAAGCCACAGGAGGAATTCTGCGCGCGCAAAAAGGAATTTCAAGGTTAGGAATACAGTAGGTGCTCGGTTGCTAATCCACGATGAACGAGGGTATCTTTATGGAAGGAACAGGGACAAGAATATGTTGAAATCTATAGAGGCTACCATAGATCAAGACGGGCAAGTTCATCTGAGTGAGCCTATCCAACTTCCTCATGTCTGCCGCGCGATTGTGACTATTCTCCCCGATGTGAGCATTTCCGAGACGGCACTTCTTAGCGAGGCCGCGCTCGCGGCCGATTGGGACCGGCCAGAGGAAGAGGAAGCATGGTCGTACCTTCGCCCGGGGCAGTAATATTGGTCCGCTTTCCATTTTCTGACTTGTCGGCAACGAAGTTTCGCCCCGCCGTTGTGATCGCATGGGCAGGGTGCGAAGATTGGATTCTTGCCCAAGTCACGAGCAACCCCTACGCGGACAAGGATGCTGTACGTCTGGATTACGGCAGCTTCGCAACGGGAGGGTTGCGGCACGGGAGTTTTGTCCGGCCTGGAAAGCTCTTTACAGCGGACGCCACTTTGATGGTTGAAACTGCTGGGCTTCTTCACCGTCCGGCTTTCGCCCAGGTAGTGAAAGCCGTCGTGAAAATCATTCAACACGGAGCATAGAGCGCCAACGCTGTCTCACCCTGGCTGTATTGGCCTATGCTCGGGCGGCCTTCGGGCCGAGGGGGCTAGGGAGGTAGATGTCCGCGGGGGTGAGTTGGAGGGCGGCCGCGGACTCGAGACAGTAGTCAATCAGGCCCATCTTCGGGTAACGCCCGTTGCTTCCGAAGGAGAACTTGGCGCCGGCTTCTTTGGCCAAACGCAGGAAGGGTAGTTTGGGCAACTGGAGCCAACTGCTGATCTCGAGGGCGACGTTGTGCTTCACGGCCGCCTCGATGAGCTGCTGCATTCGCGCTTCTGTCCACAAGATATCGTACTGCGGCATGAGTGCATCGGGGAGCCATGTGGTATTGCCGAAAATGTCCAACGGCTGCTGCGCCATGCACTGCACATGCCACGCGACGTACTTCTCCATGAACTCTTCGGCGGGGCCGATGGTTGCCGCCGGATCCCAGAGTTTCATGCGCTTGCCGTTCGGCCCCGGCATGGTCATCGCGTCGGACAGCACGTAATCGAGTTGTTTGAGGGTCTCTTTGGAAAAACAGCCGGCCCAGTCAATCCACTCCGCCTGAATGCCTTTGTAGACGCCCTTCCCCTCCAGCTTCGTAATGAATGCCAGCAATTCCGCGTCATTGCTCAGCACCACGGGGTACTGATTCTCTTTGGTGCCGGCGTGTTCGACCACGCCCAATTTCACGCCACGCTCCACGCCCAGCGCCGCCACCTGCTCGATAGTGCTGTTGTCGAGGTGAACGTGCAGGTCCACCCTGGGAGGAGACACTGCATCTGGCACTTCACCGGCTGCCGCGGTACTTCCCGCTTGGCCCCTCAATGCAAGCGTGATCACACTCCCAGTCAGCGTCAAGAAGTTACGTCGTGTCATTGATTCCCCCTTGTTTGCGTCATGCACGGCGCCAAGTGTAGCGCGAATTGTTGTGCATTTGCGATAATCGCTCTTCAACAGGAGTTGTCGCATGAGATTTGATCCTTCCAAAGACATAATTGTGGTCTCCGGCTTGCCGCGCTCGGGGACGTCGATGATGATGAAGATGCTGGAAGCGGGCGGGTTGCCAATACTGAGTGACGCTATTCGCACGGCAGATGAGGACAACCCGAAAGGGTATTACGAATTCGAGCGCGTGAAAAAGATTAAAGAAGACAAGGGCTGGATTCCCGAGGCGGTCGGGAAAGTGGTGAAGATTATTTCCTTTCTGATGGTGCAGATGCCGCCGGAATACCAGTACAGGGTCGTCTTTCTGCGCCGGGCCATTCCGGAGGTGCTGAAGAGCCAGCGCCAAATGCTGGTTCGCCGGGGCGAGAATCCGGACGCAAGCAATGACGAGCGCATGACACAGCTTTATGAGAAGCACCTGGCGCAGGCGTTCGCCTGGTTTGCATCGCAGCCGAATGTTGAGGTGCTCTACATCGATCACCGGCGCTGTGTTGAAGAGCCGCGCGCCGTGGCGGAGGAAGTGAATGCATTCCTGGGCGGCGGCCTGAACGTCGAGGCGATGTCGATGGTCGTGGACAATTCACTGTACCGGCAGCGCGCGTGAGGGGCTGCTAGGGAAGCCGAAATATCTTGCGGGCGTTCTCGAAGAGAAAGAGGCGTTGCGCCTCCTCGTCGAGGCCCAGTGCGTCCAGCCCCTCCAGGCACATGGAAGCGGTCAGCATGGGGAAATTGGTGCCGAAGAGGACCTTGCGCCGCCCGCGGCCCCGCATATACTCGACCAACTCGCGCGGATAGCGCGTCGCTTTGTAGGCCGAGGTATCCAGGTAGACATTTTCGTACTTGGTGGCCAGCGATATCGCCTCGGTGGTCCAAGGAAATCCAACGTGGCCCGCGATGATAACGAGTTCGGGGAAGTCGAGCGCGACCTCGTCAAGGTAGGGAAGGGGACGGCCAGGTTCAGAGGGACAGAGCGGACCGGTGTGGCCGATTTGCGTGCAAAATGGGATGCCGAGTTCGCAGCATTCCGCGTAGAGCGGATAATA
>JACPGD010000251.1 GCA_016182645.1 Candidatus Hydrogenedentota bacterium
GCCGCCCACCGTTTCATCCTGCGCCATGGCCGCCTCCACGAAGTCCAGGGCCCGCCCAAATTCCTGCTCTCCTCGCTCCTCTCCCTTTCCGGGCGGGCCCGGCTCCTCTGCGAGCCGTTCATCCCCGGCAAACGCGACAGCACCCCCGAGTCCATCTGGAACTTCGCCGCCCGCCGCATCGGCCGCGAAGCCGCCGACACCCTCGTCAGTCCCATGGTCTCCGGCATCTTCGGCGGCGACGCCCGGCAGCTCAGCCTCGAACACTGCTTCCCGCGCATGGCCGCCATGGAACGCCAATACGGTGGCCTTTACAAGGCCCTCCGCGCCAAACGCCGCGAGAATCCCGGCGCCAGTCCCATGGGCCCCTCCGGCACGCTCACCTGTTTCCCGCGCGGCATCCAGCAACTCTGCGACACCGCCGCCGCCCAACTCGGCGACCGCCTCCGCTGCAACACGCCCGTTACCGCCGTCCACGAGGAAAACGGCCAGTTCCGCATCGAACTGAACAATGGCGAAGCATTCCTGACCAAAAAACTGCTCGTCGCCGCCCCCGCCTACGCCGCCGCCCAATTCCTCGCCCCCCTCGACGAAGCCCTCGCCCAGACACTCGGCACGATTCCCTACGCCAGCATCGCAGTCCTCTGCACCGCCCACGGCCGCAGCCAGGTCGCGCATCCCCTCAACGGTTTCGGCTTCCTCGCCCCTCGCGTCGAAGGCGTCCGCACCCTCGGCTGCCTCTGGACTTCCAGCATCTTTCCCCAGCAGGCCCCTCTGGGAAAAGTCCTCCTGCGCACGATGATTGGCGGCGCCACCGACCCCGCCGCAGTCAACCTGTCCGAAGCCGAACTTCTCGACCTCCTCCAGCGCGAAATTGGCCCACTCCTCGGCATCACCGGCCAACCCGAACTCATCCGCGTCTTCCGCTGGCAGCGCGGCATCCCCCAATACGACCTCCAGCACGGCCCGCGCCTCGACGCCCTCGCCGCCGCCCAGCACCGCCACCCCAACCTCGCCCTTGCCGGCAATGCCTACCACGGCGTCGGCCTCAACGACTGCGTCCTCTCCGCCCATGCCGCCGTTGAACGGCTGACTTGAGCCTGAAATGGTGTGAGATGGGCCGCGAATTGCTATTGGTCAGCCTGGCGTGGTTGCGACAACAAGGTGCGGACATTCGTGGATGAATCGCCGTTTGGCGAACCTTTCTCCCCGCGCTCCGTCCCCGCTTGGATAAACGTGGATCCAACTCGATGCGTTTCCTCATATGCCTGTTGCTATCCATTCCCGCGCTGTCATCGGCGGACGATAAGCAGCCGCTCGAGCATTTCGAGCCGAAGATGCGGCCGCTTTTGCTGTAACCATTCAGTCACGGGTGCGCATACTCAATTTCGAGGGTGGCAGCTTTAAGCGCGGCAGCAACCTCAACTCTGACAAGCTGGCGTCGGAACCGCGCTTAAGGCTGCGCCCAAGTCCGCGCTGGCCCGCGGCCCATGGCACCTCTCCCGCCATGACTGAATGGTTACCTTTTGCTGGCGATGAATGTGGTAAGCGAGCTACTGGATTAGGTATCCTTTTGGCTTTCCACGCGGTGAAGTTGGGGCCGTTTCACACTACTTCGGGGGGTCAGTTTTCCATGGGCAGTTCTTCCGTCGACATCAAGCAATCGAAACGCATTGTCAGCGTGGATCAGCTCCGCGGCTACGCTATTTTCGGCATGCTCCTGGTCAACGCAAAAGGGCTTTTCTTTGAGCCGATCCGGGCAACCCTGGAAGGCCCCAGCCTCCAGGGGTTCTTCGAGGCCTGCCTCTATCAAATAAGCCATCACAGCACCACGTTTTCCTATGCCGACACCATTGCCCCGCTCTTTGTCTTTGTCGTGGGCATGGGCATGCGCTTGTCCTGGCTGCGCCGCAGCGAGAGTGCCGGACCACACGACACCCGCAAGGCCCTAATCAAGCGCTACGCCCTGCTGGTGCTCATCGCCTTCGCCCTCTATGCCGGCTGGCTCTGGGACGCCCTGATGGACATCGGCCTGGCGGGGCTGCTCGCGGTGGCATTCATCGATAAAAAGCCGCGCACGCGCATCATTGCCGCTTTCGTTTTTGTTTTGGTGTATCAGTGCATCCATATGTTCACTTCCTATGGCACGTGGTCGGTTCATGGCAAATTCTCGCTCGAGGATCCCGAATACATGCCGCTTCTCGTGCGGCTGCTTCCGCTCAACGACGAACTGTTCGGCACCACCTTGAACGGCGGCCCGCTCGGCCCCCTCAGTTGGGTCATGATGTTGCTGTTCGGCACCCTGGCCTACGACCTCATGGCGGCGCGCAACGAGAAGAAATTCATCCTCGGTTGCCTGGCATGGGGGGTAGGACTCTGCGCGCTGGCTTATGCGCTCCACGTCGAGTGGCCCGGGTGGAAACAGGAGTGGCCTTTCTCCGCGCGCTACATGACCGCGCCGTTCCCCCTCTGGGGCACAGGACTCTGCTTCTTCCAACTGCTCGCCTTTTACCTCCTATGTGACAAGCTCGGAGTCAGAATTCCCACCTTCACCTCCGTCGGCATGAACCCCCTCGCCCTCTACATCGCCCAGAGCCTCTTCCTCGACGCCGCCGAGGACTTCGCGCCGGAACGGCTCTCCCTCGCCGGCTTTGCCCTCTTCTGGGGCATCATCTCCACCGCCGCCTACTACATGCACCGCAAAAAGATCTACATCAAGATTTAGCCACCCACCCGTCTCTTTTGCCCGTGCCGGTCTGCGTTTATCCGTGTCTTGTCCGTGCCGCCGCCCTCTTCGGCCCCGGCCTCTACCACCGCCACATCATGCGCGGCCGCGGCGCCCTTAACGACATCCGCCGCGCCAGCGCATTCACACCCAGGCACAAATAACCGCCTTACCGAATTCCACAAATCGGTCCAATCCGTCCGATCGGTCTGATCCCGCCGCTCCGTCCGATTTCCTTGCGCTCCGTCCATCGGTCTTGCGCCCATCGCCCGCGGTCAGCATAATGTGGAGTCACCTCGCCGCATAGGCATTACGTGAGCGGCGGACCGGCGGAAGGAAACGCAGATGATCCAAGTGTCACAGTCAGATACCGGCCAATACGTGTTGCAGCATCCCCCGTCTCAGACGACCATCATTGACGCGAGTCTCGAGAACGGTTACCAGCGGCTGTCCGCGTTCCTCAAGACGCTGCCTGAACATCAGCCGTCGAGTGGGGGGGAGACGGCGCAGGCCAGCCCCGTCCCATCGGCAGGGGGCACTTCGCCGCGTTTCTGGCTGCTGGCGCTTCTGGTGGTGCTGCCGTTTATCTGGCTGGGGGTGCTCCACTATTCGCTCGCCAGCCTGGTAACGGATTTCCAGGCCTACAACAGCAGCGAGGTCGTCGAACGGGTGAACACGCTGTCCGCCGAGGTGGACACGCTGCGCACGGAAGTGAACCGGCTGGGCAACGAGATGGCCGCGCGCCTGCCGGCCCCGGCGGCGCCAGCCGCGCAATGACCGCCCGCTCCGGCCCAGTCTTGCCCCACCCCTTCTTCGAGGATTGTTGCGCGTGAATTTCGCCTCATTGCCCTACATCGTGCTGCTCACGCTGACGGTCATCCTTTTTTACAACCTGTCGCATTGGGGCCGCGTCTGGTTGCTGATCGTGGCCAGCGTCGTCTTCTACGCCTTCTGGAACATACCGCTGGTCAGCCTGCTCATTATTTCGTCGCTGATGGACTACACGATGGGCCTGCTCATCTTCTACTCCGAAGATCAGAAGCGGCGCCGGATCTATCTCTGCATGAGCCTCAGTCTGAGCCTGGGGCTGCTCGGGTATTTCAAGTATTGCAATTTCTTCCTCGAGAATCTCGCCTTCTTTGGCCTCGAAGGCGGCGCCTACCACCTCGACATCCTCCTGCCGCCCGGCATCAGCTTCTATACGTTCCAGACCATGAGCTATACGATTGACGTTTACCGGCGCCAGATCACGCCGACCAAATCGCTGCCGCGCTTCTTCCTCTATGTGGCGTTCTTCCCACAACTCGTGGCGGGACCGATCATGCGCGCCGCCGATTTGCTGCCCCAGTTTGATCACTTGGGCACGCGCCGCTTCTCGATGGACAACTTTGTCATCGGTTCGCGCATGATCATTTTCGGCCTCTTCAAGAAAGTAATGATTGCCGACTATTGCGGCATGATCGCCGACCAGGTCTATGCCAGTCCCGCGGGTTACACCGGGTGGAGCGCCCTTGTCGCCACCTACGCCTTCTCCCTCCAGATTTACTGCGATTTCTCGGCCTATTCCGAAATCGCCCGCGGTTCCGCCCGGCTGTTCGGCATTGATGTCATGCAGAATTTCGATCAGCCGTATCTGACCACGAACATCATCCATTTCTGGCGGCGCTGGCACATCTCGCTCTCCACCTGGATCCGCGACTACCTCTACATCCCGCTTGGTGGCAGTCAATTGGGCAGGCTCCGCACGTTGATCAATCTCGTCATTACCATGTTCCTCAGCGGGCTGTGGCATGGCGCCGCCTGGACTTTTGTTTGCTGGGGACTCTACCACGGCCTGCTGCTGCTGCTGACCACGCTCGGCCTTCATGTTCCCGCTGTTCAGGGCTTTAGGAAACGCCTGCCCGGGCTGGCCGCGGCCAGTGGCTGGTTCCTGACGCTCAACCTGGTCGCACTCGGCTGGATTCTCTTCCGCGCACAGTCGCTGCGCGATGCCGCGGCGGTGCTGGGCGAAATCGTCCTCTCGCTCGTGCATCTTGAAGCCATGACCCTGGCCCAAGCCGGTTTCTTTGCGTTTGCGGGCGCGTTTCTCCTGCTGAGTTTCTGGGTCCGGTACCGCGGCCTGATGCGGCGCATTGACGAGAGTACGCTAAACTCGGTGTTGTTCTACGGCGCGCTCGTGGTGGTGATGCTGCTTCTTCACCCCGGCGAGGGCCGCCCCTTCATCTACTTCCAGTTCTGAGGCAACATGGCGGACAACAGCATACTTTGGCAGGGCTCGCGGATCGTGGATGGGTTTGTCCGTCCACGCCGCCCTTGGGCATTCCTGGCCGGTGTTTTCGCGCTGGTTCTCTTCGCCGATGTGGTGCTCGAGGCGGCCCTGCAAGAACAGCGCTCCGCCCTCGATTTGGAGGTCAACAATGGAGAAGACCTGCGGCATCAATTACAGCGGACCGTGGACGACCCCGCGCAGCCATGGCTCCTCGTCGGCGATTCCGTGCTGGCGGGCGACGTGCTCGCCGGCAAGGCGAAAGAGTGGCGCAACCGCCGGATTGTCGATTACATGCGCCAGGAGAAGAGCGATCGCTACCCAGACATGTTCTACCAGGTCGCCCTGAATGGCCTCCTGCCCACGGACATCCGGGCCATTGTGACGAAACTGGACCGGCTCGATCCCCAGGGCCGTGTGCGGCTCGTCGTGCAGTTGAACCCCCGCTACTTCTCGAAGTACTACAGCGGCCTGCGCGACACCACGCGCGCCTGGCTCGGGCGCGACACCCAGGCCGTGGCCGCCTGGGGAGAGGTGAACTGGGTGAAGTGGGCCGTACAGGAAGTGCGCAATGGCGGGCTGTGGCTGAAAGAGCATGCGCCCGTCTACCGGCACGCCGCCTGGCTCCACTGGCCACCCGGCGATTTCCCGGTGCGGCTGACGCCTAAGGGTCAGACGGAAGCCCGCGCAGGCGGCGCGCTCTTGGGCGCGGTGCGTATCCGCGAGCATTACACGGGCCTCAACCTGAGCGTGGCCTCCCGCCAGGTGCAGGCGTTGATGGACATCCACCGCCGCCTGGAAGCGCGCGGGCGGCAGGGGCTGTTCTTTCTCACGCCGTTGAACGACAGTTTCCTGGACGAATTGTCCGGGCCCGACGCTTATGGAAGAACGGTCGCGCAGATTCGCGCGATCTTTGGCAACGACACGGGCCTCGTGCGCTTCGTCAATCTCGATCATCCGCTCTTCACCCCCGAAATGTTCCTCGATCATTGTCATCTCTGGCCCGACGGGAACCGGCTGCTGGCCATGAATCTGCTGCACGAGATGAACATTGCCGTGCATCAAATGCCGGACGTGCAGCAAACCGCTTATACGGAGGACCCGGAACAGGCCCTGGTGTGGAACACGGCCCGCGGCTATGCGGACGGCGCCGGTTGGCAGGCCCTCTTCAAGCGCCCGCGCGGGCTGGTAGTGGCGGGGCCGAACCGACTGCTGATTGCCGACACCGAAAACCACTGCCTGCGCGAGGTGATTGGTGCGCGGCCCATCGTGCGCACCCTCGCCGGCCTGCCCGGCGCCTCCGGCTACAAGGACGGCAAGGCGGAAGAAGCGCTGTTGAGCGCGCCCGCCTATCCGTGCCTGTTGAACGGCGCGCTCTATTTCATCGACCGCCAGGGCGCGCTGCTCCGCCGCTACGAAGATGGCCTGGTCTTCACGGAGTATGTGGCGCAAGGCCCGGCCTGGCGGGCCCTCAACATGCTGCGCGCGCATGAAAGCTGCCTCTACGCGCTCGACCAGAAGAGCACCATTCTCCGCTATGCGCCACAGACCCACGAGACGCGCGTTGTCTACGCGAGCCGGCCCGAGGCGTCCGTGCGTGCCTTTGATATCTCGCCGGATGGCCGGCTCTTTGTGGTCGATAACCGCAACCGCGTCGCCCTGTATCGACTGGGAGCGGAGCAGGACACCGGCCCCGTCACCTCGCCGCAAATCATTTTTCCCAACGAAGCCACGGAACTGATTGCGGCCGACGACTACTTTCCCTTGCCCTTTGACCGCGTGCAATTGCGGGAGGTCCTCGATATCCGGTATATCCGCCGTTACGACGGCCTGCTCGTCCAGGACTATCTCGCGCCCAAAAAGCTGTACGAAGAGGAGGTCAGCCGCGGCGAAGCCTGGTCTTTCTCCGAAGGCGTGCAACTCCGCTTCCTGCGTCTGGCCGACAACATGGTCTATCCCTGGCGCTATCCCAGCGCGCGCGAATCCGAGATGCTCTACAACGCCGCCACGGAATCACACATCTCGCCATTCCGGATCGGTTCTCTCGCCGTGGACCCGGACACCGCCGCCACGTATTACCTCGAACGCGACCGCTCGTACCTGTTCCGGATGGAGGACGGCCTCTGGGGTGCGGCGAAGTACAGCAACGATACGCCCGTGCGCTACGGGCTCAACTTGCTGGCCACGACCGGAGAATTCGTCCGCCTGACCGTTCATCCCGAGCAGTTCCTGACGCAGCGTGACGCGGTCCTGCCCAAACGCGGCCCCTTCCTGGCGCTGTTCCTCGGCTCATCAATGACCGGCATGTCCGACCTGACGGGCCAGCTCTCTCTGCTGCATCTGGCCAGCAGCGAACTCGAGCGCAATCTCGGTTATTGCGAAGGTGCGCTCCTCGAAACGTTGGTCCGGAACCAGGCCGGCGCGAAGGTGGATGATTCCGTGCGCGCCTTCGAGGATTTTGTGGCCGGCGGCGGCCGCGCCGACGTGCT
This sequence comes from Candidatus Hydrogenedentota bacterium, assembly GCA_016182645.1. Taxonomy (GTDB): domain Bacteria; phylum Hydrogenedentota; class Hydrogenedentia; order Hydrogenedentales; family JACPGD01; genus JACPGD01. The sequence goes on from JACPGD010000251.1 coordinate 7,478, forward strand.
CTTGCTGGAATTCGTGAATCCCGGCGCCGAAGAGGAGCAGTTTCTAGACTATCTCGAGCGGCTCACGCGCGCCGCCAGCGTCTACGATACGCGGGTCATCCTGATGAACAGCTACGGCATGCTCGCGCATTATCGCGAGGCGCTCTATCCAATCACACAGTACCAGCGGCAGTTGGCCGACCTCATCCGGGGCGCGGGCTTTATCCTGATTGAACCCAGCGCTGAATTGCTGCAACGCAGCCACGCCTTGTTCCCGCTCGGCTCCCCGCCTTACCAGCAACACCACAGTTCGCCCTGGGCCTTGGGCGAGGCGGCGCATATCATCGCCCAGTCGATGTACCCAAAAGTGGCCGGGCACCTGCGGGACCGCGTGCCGGCGTTGCTGCGTCCCGAGGCGGCCGTCGAAGCGCCCTCCGCGGGAGCACGTCTTTTGGCGATCTTTGCCGGGGCAGATCCCCAGGGGTTGGGTTTGATGGAGGTGGACAGGGGCGCTTTGCTCGTGCGGCGCGAGGGCGGCACGCTGCAAGTCGCCGCCGACGTGGCGCGGCTCGGCGTGAAGGATCCGGCAAAGCTCTCTCCGGCAGACTTGGACCGGCTGGCCTTGAGCGTGCTGTACGCGGTGCTCTCCCGCGACCCGGGAGGGCGCATCGCCACGGCGGCGACCATCTCGCTGGCGAGTTTCGCCAACTACGACGAGTACGGCCAGGGGGTCCTGGAAAGCGCGCAAATCCACTGGCAGAAGACACTGGATCGCGCGGGACTCCAGGAATTGCTTGCGGCGGTGGCCACTGCGCGGCGTTAGTCCTTCGTCGGACTGGTCAGACTGGTCGGATTGGTCAGACCCGTCTCCTTGATCCGCGCGTAGCGCAGGGCGAGTCCCGCGAAGATCCAGAAAACAAGATTGGCGCGCACGCTGGTCATCAGCACGGCTTCGAACATCCCAATCATGAGGAACGCACAGAGCCCGAGCAATACCGCCGTAAACAGCCGCCGCTCCGGCAGCGTCAACTCCGGCAACCGGCGCGCCCGCCAGAGCCGGCGGAACAGCCGCCACAGCAACCAGAAGAAGAATGCCGCGCCAATCAGACCGAACTCGGCAAAGACGGTGAGATAAAAATTATGCGGCGTCTCGGCGGTCGTGTGTCCCTCATAGAAAAAAATGGGGCTGATCACATCCGCCAGCGGCGGTATCCATCCTGGCCGCAGTTC
>JACPGD010000252.1 GCA_016182645.1 Candidatus Hydrogenedentota bacterium
CTCCCGGGACGCGGCGTCCATGCCACCCTCGCCGGGTATCAGGTGTGGATCGGCAGCAACCGCATGTTCGAGGAACACGGCGAACAACTCCCGGAAGACCTGGTCGCGGCGAAGGAGCGCCTCGAGCAGGAAGGCAAGAGCGTCCTCATTCTCCACCGTGAGTTGGAGCGCGTCCAAAACGTTGGCGTGCACGAAGCCCAGGGCGGCTGGCTCGGGCTCATCGGCATGGCCGACACCATGCGCAGCGACGTGCCCGAAACCGTCCGTGCCCTCAAACGGCTGGGTATCGAGCGCGTCGTCATGTTGACCGGAGACAACGAAATCGTCGCCGCCGCCATCGCCGGCCAGGCCGGCATCGACGCCTACTACGCCAACCTTCTCCCCGAGGACAAGGTCCGCCGCATTGTGGAACTCGAACAGCAATACGGCGCCGCCATGATGATCGGCGACGGCGTCAACGACGCCCCCGCTCTGGCCAACGCCGCCGTCGGGGTCGCCATGGGCGCCGCCGGTTCCGACCTCGCCCTCGAAAGCGCCCCCTGTGTCCTCATGGGCGAAGAGCTCAGCCGCGTCTCTTTCGCCCTGGCCCTCAGCCGTCGCGCCGTCCGCATTATCAAGGCCAACCTCGCCTTCTCCGTCGCCGTCATCGCCCTCCTCGTCGCTTCCGTCTTCCTCTTCACCATCCCCATGCCCCTCGGCGTCGTCGGCCATGAAGGCAGCACCCTCATCGTCTGTGCCAACGGCCTGCGGCTTCTCGGAATGAAAACGCTTTCATAATTATCAATATCCTCCATAATGTCAAACAAATTGCCCTTACTTCGACAAATATAGGCTTGACGCATGAAATCGGGCTCCGTGCTCGCCAGGAAAAATGACACATATTCTCTTGCAAACTCCCCAACGCCTGAGTAACGCATGAGGGGCTTGTATTGCGCATAGTTCTATGGTACGATAGATAGTAACTCAGGACCATCAATAGATGCCCCTATTATGGACAGCGGGGCGGGTCTCTGCTGGCGCCAGCCACCTCCCAGACGCGCCCCGCATTGCTTCCGCTTAACTTGGCGCGGCCGAAACTAATCCGCGGAGGCGAGCGGCGCCTGTGGATGCTGGCGGATGTACTCGTCCACCACCTTTTCCAAGATTTCGAGGGGGACGGCGCCAACGGAGAGCACCGCGTTGTGGAAGCCATTCAGGCTGAAACCGCTGCCCAAGGCTTGGCGTGCTTTCTCGCGCAATTCAAGGATCTTCATTTGGCCCACTTTATACGCGCAGGCCTGGCCGGGGTCGACAATGTAGCGTTCGATCTCCGCGACCACGTCGCCGTGCGGCATGCCGGTGGTGGATTCCATGTAGTCAATGGCCTGCTCGCGTGTCCAGCGCTTGTAATGAATGCCCGTATCGACGACAAGACGCACCGCGCGAAAGAGTTCTGATTGGAGGCGGCCCAAATCCGCGAGCGGATCTTTCAGGAACCCCTGTTCCCCGGCCAGCCGCTCGGCGTACAACGCCCACCCTTCAATATACGCCGTGAACATAGGGAACTTTCGGAAGGTGGGCCCTTTCATCTCCTGCTGCAGGGCGATCTGAAAGTGATGCCCGGGAATCGCCTCGTGATAGGCGAGGGTCCGCATGCCGAACTTTGGCAGCTCGGCCATATTGCGCAGATTCGCATAGAAGATCCCGGGACGGCTCCCGTCCAGGGCCGGGGCATCATAGTAGGCGCCCGGCGCCGTCTTCTCCTTAAATTGTGGTATGCGCTCAACTTTTACCGGCGCGGCGGGACGGAGATCGAAGACCGTGGAAATGCCGGCGCTCACGTCGTCGATGATGCTCTGGTATTCGGCCAGCGCGGCGGCCCGGCCCGCATCGTCCTCCTGAAACAATTGCGCGCCATCGCGCGCCAGGGCCGCCATGCGTTCACCCACTGTTCCTTCCCGCCACCCCGCCTCGCCCAGACGCTGGTCCATCTCCTGTTGCAGCCGGGCCACTTCATCCAGGCCCATCTGGTGCACCTGCTCAGGGGTGAGCGAGGTCGTCGTGTAGGTCCGGAGCCGGTAAGCGTAATAGGCGTCTCCGTCCTTGAATTTCCACACCCCATCGTCGGTCGTCGCGGCCGCCTCCAGCCGTTCCAGGCAGCCAATGAGGCGGCCATATGCCGGATAGACGGCTTCATCGATGGCCAGTTCGGCGCTCTTCAGCAAGCGTTCCCTCAGTTCCGCGGCGATGGTCGTCCCGGCCAGCTTCTCCTGGAAGGAGGTATACAGGATGTTCTCCAGCGCCGGTTGCCCGGAGAAACCCCGCATTTCCGCCAGCACGCGCTCGATCACGAATTTCGGCGGGACAATCCCCAGGTCCGTGCGCAGCCGCAACCCGATCAGCACCTGGTCGAACTTCTCCTCGAACAGGCGCAGCCGCGTGATGTAGTCCCAGGCGTCCCGCTCGTTGTGGACCTGGTGAATGGTCGCCATGAACGTGGGCAAATCATTCTGCACGCCGAAAAGCTGGTTGACGGGATAATCATAGTAGAGGAACCGCTCCCCCTCGACGCTGTTGCGCAGGAACCACTCGAGCACGTCCGCGCTCAGCCGCTGCTCCGCCGACAGCGATTCACGATCGTATTGCCGCAAGGTGGCCAGGTCCGCCTTCGCTTTGTCCAGCAATTCCCGTTCATGCCGGGGCGAGGCGTCGGTCAGGTCGTCGCTATGAAAGTGGAGTCCCCACGGCTCGAGGATGCGGATGCTGCTGAGCATTTCCGGATCCATCAGCGCCACCTCCAGAAACACGCGCTCGAAGAAAAGATTGATGGAAAACGGGCGATACCAAACGACATTTGCAGCCAACCCCCCTGCAACCAACAGACACAGGATCAAAAAGGCGGTGGTCCATTTCAACACGCGACGAAACGTCTTCATGACCCGTTCCTTCATTTTGATCGGGCTTCGCCTGCCCCGGGAAAGCACTACGCGGTCTCGATCCGCGCGGCTTCTTGCAGTTGAAACCGGTCGATGCCCATCTCGCGCAAGCGGAATTTCTGTACTTTTCCCGTGACCGTCAGCGGATAGGCATCGGTGAACTGAATATACTTCGGGATCTTGAAGTGGGCGATCTTGCCCGCGCACCACGCGCGTAGCTCGTCCTCCGTAAGTGAGGCGTCCTCGGGAATTACCCAGGCGCTCACCTGCTCGCCGTACTTGGTATCGGGCAACCCCACGACTTGCACATCGCGCACCTTGGGGTGGCTCAGGAGAAACTCCTCCACCTCCCGCGGGTAAACGTTCTCTCCGCCGCGGATGATCACGTCTTTGCTGCGCCCGGTGATGCGATAGTGGCCGTCCGGCGTGCGCACGGCAAGGTCCCCGGTGCGCAGCCAGCCGTCCGGCGTGATGGCGGCGGCGGTTTCTTCGGGCTTGTCGTAATATCCGAGCATGACGTTGTGACCGCGCGTCCACAGTTCTCCCTGCGCGCCCTCCGGCACATCGGCTCCTGTCAGCGCATCAACAATGCGCACCTCCACGCCCGGCAAAGGGTGGCCGACGCTCGTCACGCGGACCTCCAGGGGCTCCGTCACTTCGGTCTGCGTGA
>JACPGD010000253.1 GCA_016182645.1 Candidatus Hydrogenedentota bacterium
GAAGATCAATGCGAACATCGGGAATTCCGCCGTGACCAGTTCGATTGAGGAGGAGGTGGAGAAGATGGTGTGGGCGATACGTTGGGGCGCGGATACCGTGATGGATCTGAGTACCGGGAAGAACATCCACGAAACGCGCGAATGGATCATCCGCAACAGCCCAGTGCCCATTGGAACCGTGCCGATCTATCAGGCGTTGGAAAAAGTCGGCGGCGTGCCGGAAGAGTTGACCTGGGAGATCTACCGCGACACGCTGATCGAGCAGGCGGAACAGGGCGTGGATTATTTCACCGTGCACGCCGGCGTATTGCTGCGGTTTATTCCGCTGACGGCGCAGCGCATGACAGGAATCGTCAGCCGCGGCGGCTCGATCATGGCGAAGTGGTGCCTGGCGCATCATAAAGAGAGTTTCTTGTATACGCAGTGGGACGAAATCTGCGAGATCATGGCCGCCTACGACGTGGCGTTTTCAATTGGCGACGGCTTGCGCCCGGGATCGATTTATGACGCCAACGACGAGGCGCAATTCGCGGAGTTGAAGGTGCAGGGCGAACTCACACGGCGGGCATGGGAATTCGATGTGCAGGTGATGAACGAAGGCCCGGGGCATGTGCCCATGCACATGATTCAGGAGAACATGGCGAAGCAATTGGAATGGTGCGATGAAGCGCCGTTCTACACCCTCGGCCCGCTGACTACCGATATCGCGCCCGGCTACGACCACCTGACTTCGGCCATCGGCGCGGCCATGATTGGCTGGTATGGCACGGCCATGCTCTGCTACGTCACGCCGAAAGAACACTTGGGTCTGCCGGACAAGAACGACGTCCGCGAAGGGGTGATCGCCTACAAAATCGCCGCGCACGCCGCCGACCTCGCCAAGGGCCACCCTGGTGCCCAACTCCGCGACAACGCCCTCAGCAAGGCCCGCTTCGAGTTTCGCTGGGAGGACCAGTTCAACCTCTCTCTCGACCCCGAGAAGGCCCGCATTTTCCACGACGAGACCCTCCCCGCCGAAGGCGCCAAGCTCGCCCACTTCTGCTCGATGTGCGGCCCTAAATTCTGCTCGATGGAAATCACGCAGCAAGTGCGCGACTACGCGAAGAAACTGGGACTGGAGGAGGAAAAAGCGCGCGAGGCGGGCATGGCGGAGAAGGCGCAGGAATTTATTTCGACAGGTGCCAGGATATACTGAGCTTGGGCTTGCGGTTAAATGAGACTTGAATTCGAGTGGGACGTCGCCAAAGAAGCCGCCAACATCACGAAACATGGCGTGAGCTTCGAAGAAGCGAAAACGGTGTTCCTGGATCCATTCGCGAGAGTCGTTGATGATGAATGGCACTCGACTCAGGAACGACGGGAACTGATCTTTGGTTATTCCATTCACAATCGTTTACTCACAGTCTGCTATACTGAAAGAAATGGCGATACCGTGCGCATCATCAGCGCCCGGCCAATAGGCAAGAAGGAGCGCAAACGCTATGTGGAATTCAGAGAGTCCTGAACCTGCAGAGGAAACGCAGGAAGAGGAAATGCTGCCAGATTACGACGTCGATTTCAGCAAGTCGCGCCCAAATAGGTTTGCAGAGCGCGCGGCGCTTTCCCTCATTCTCGAACCAGATCTTGCCAAGGTGTTCACCACATCTGAGGCAGTGAATAAGGCACTGCGTGCGATCTTGTCGGCAGTACCTGAGAGACTGGCGCACGTTCAACAGTGAGCGCGGATTGGAGTGCAGTGAAAAACGTGCGCATTATGAATCGCTCAGAAGACAAGGACGTTGATGACATGCTGCCTGCGTACCGCTTCGACTACGGCAAGGCGAAGCCCAACCGTTTCGCTGGCAGAGTTCCAGTTACGGTCACTCTTGACCAGCACGTCGCTGAGGTGTTCACTACGGAGGAATCGGTCAGCAAGGCACTGCGCGCACTCATATCCGCGATGCCGGTGGCGAGCGGGAAATAGCGCACTGGGGTGTGCCGGCTGGCCGTTTCTGAACCGATAAACCCTCGCAGATCTTTCTTGCAAAGCCAATTGGCACGTCGCCATACTGCACAAGGAATTAGGGCGGGACTTGTCTTTCTGGAGACGGGGGTATGTCGCAGCAGCCGGCATCCGACGCGATACAAGGTGTCAAGGTACAGAAACCAGGTTGCCTTCTCCCGATTGCATTCTTCATGTGTGGATTGGCGGCACTTTGCCTACTCGTCTCCACTGTTTACACAAGTGCCTTCTTCAGTCCGCTATCCCTCGGAGAAAAGAAAGATGTCGTACCGGGCTAGCTGTTTTACGCCAGCGCCGCAATTTGCCTCGCGGCCTTGGGAGGGGGTTCGCTCAAGGCCAAGCGATGGGCGCGTCCCCTGACTCTGGCCGTCTCCTGGTGCTGGCTGTGGTTTGGGACTGTCTCAGTTGTCGCGTTTGATCAGGCGGCAGAGCGGATTGAACGTCACTATGAGGCAGAAGGCCGCATGCTCATCGACGCACACGTCCCCGAAGTCTTTCATATCCTTGCGTATTCGGTCCTTGGGGTTGCTGCACCCGTCTTGATCCTTGCTTATTACGCGCGGAGCCGCGTCAGGCGTTTCTATGAGTCGGCTGATCCAGAACCAAGTTGGTTCGATCGCTATCCTCTCCTGTCGGTGGTCGAAATCGTGTTGCTGACGTTTACCACCTTCGGCTTGGCTTTCGCCGCGCTGTATGACTGGGTAATCCCTGTGGGGAGCGTAGTGCTCAGCGGCTGGCATGGGGCACTGGTCGTTGCACCATGTCTTCTTGTCTTGCTCCTCTTGATCTGGGGTCTCATTCGAAAAAGCGCGTGGGCGGCATGGGGTACCGTCGTGTTAAGTAGCCTCTTTCTGGCCTCCTCGGTGTTCGCTGTCGCAAACGTGGAATGGGGTGATATCTGGGCCGCCGGACTTTCCGATGAGCAGCGTGCAGGGGATTACGTGGGCAGTCAACTCGTAAATTTTCCGCCCCTGGTCGGTCTGGGTTCCGGCTTTTACATGCCGCTACTGGCAGCCATAGGATCCGTCCCGTTTGTGCTTCACTTTCTTTGGAGGACTGTTGGGCGCCGCCTCTGACACTGAAGCCGGGGGAAATGGAAAGGGCTAACTGGCGGAAATCCGAAGCCGGCCCACGGTCCGGCCCTATTGCCCGACCTCTGCCACCACCTTGCCGGTCCAGCCCTCCATGAGGTGAAATTCCAGTTCTTTCTTCTTGCCGCCGGGGCCGGTGACGGTGATGGTGTAGTCACCGGCGTAGGCGGGGAAGGTGGCTTGGCCGTTGGCGTCGGCGGGGGATTCGGCCTCCGTGGTCCACGCCTTAATGAGGCCCGACATCCGTTCGAAGGTGGGTTTGGGGGCGCCGGTCTTGCGGATGAGGCCGCCGGTGATGACGGAGGATTTGTCGTCGACGATGTCCCACCAGCCGATGGAGTGGACGAAGGGATGCGCGAACGCGAGGGTGTAGATGCGCTCGACGAAATCGGCTTGGGTTTCTTCGTTCCAGGGTTCGCGCCAGTAGCCGTTGTACCAGTCGGCTCCATAGCTGGAGGGGACCGAGAACTCGGTGATGTGGAGGGCCTTGCCGAAGCGCGCATAGCGGTCAAGGGTGTCTTGAAAGTAGGCAGGGGTGTAGGCGGGGCCTTGAAGGTTACCCCACTCCTGGTTGAAATGGAGACCGGGGTAGATTTGGAGGCCAAGGATGGGGATGTTGTCGAGCTTGCCAGCCTGCTGGGCGGCGGCGAGGAAGGTGGAGAAGGTCTCGGGATAGTCGTCCTGCGGCAGGTTGTCCGTGGTGTAAAAGATGTATTTCGAGCCATAGCTGAATTCGTGGGGACTGTTGACGAGCGTGGGCAGCTTGCGCTTCCGCACGTTCTCCGCGGCCTGGGCCATGAGGTTGGCCATTGTCTCGCGCGAAAGCTTGACCACGTTGGTGTTGGCCGGTTCATTCATCGCTTCCCAAATTGCCGTGTCCTTGCCAAAGACATCCAGCAGCACTTCCTGGTGCGCGAGCGCTTCCTGGACCACTTCGTCCTGTTTCATCTTCAGGACCTTGTCGGGGAGGATGGGCGGGGCCTGCATCCAGACGACGCCGTGGGCCTTGACCTTGTAGCCGAGGCCGTTCAGTTTGGAGATGCCAAAGACTTTGTCGATGTCCTGCCTTTTCGCCTTTGGGCTGTCCGTCCAGTTCCACCCAAGCAAGACCGTGGCCAGTTCGAAGCCGCCTATGCGCGCGGCCTCGAAGGCCTTGGCGTTATACGGACTGCCTTCGAAGACGCCGAAGAGGAAGTCGTGGCGGTTTTGTTTGAGGGAAATCTTGTATTTTGAAAAATCCTCTCCCGGTTTGCCCGTGAGCTGCACCACGAGGGTGCCCTGACGCACTCGGGGAATCCGGGCCTTCGCCCCTTCGACTTCCAAATCGTCGCGTAGTTTCAATGCGTCGCGTAGAATACGATCTGATTCGCGCGCCTGTTCAGCGCGCTCGGTTTCTCTGGCGGCGGCGCCGACACGGTCGCGGAGATCCTGGATGTCCGTGGAGATTGTGGAGGCAGTGGACGATGAGGACGCGGCGCCTGCATCGGCAATGATTTGGGCTTGTCGGCGCGTGAGGTCTTCGACGGCGGTCCGCGCCAACTCATAATTGAGGAGTACGAGTTGAGAACCGCCCGGTTTGGCGGCGTAGCCGACGCCGGCGTTGTCGGCGCGGAGCATGAGTTTGCCGTAGTCTAGCACAGGCCAGAACAGGACGTTGACGGCGAAGGATTGCTCCGGCTCGACCAGGACCGCGGGGACGCCCTGCTCGCGGGGGCCGCCAGGCAGGCCGGTGAGCTTCATGCCGTGCGCGGGCCACACGGTCATGGGGATGCTCTCGTCGTTCAAATTGGTGGCATATAGGAACTGTCCGCCGAGCTTGCCGCGCTTTTCAAAATCCTGCCAGCGAACAAGCTTGCCCTCGAGATCGTAAGCTTCCAGGACGATAGAGTAAGCGGGCGGCAGTTTCAGCGCGAGACTCTGCTCGTTTTCTCCCAGTACGTACAGCCGTGGTTGATGGGGATGCACCTGCACGCCGCCGTCGCCCGGGGTGGGCGCGGGCTGGACCACGAGATACTTGCCGCCGGTGCCTGCCACGCTAAACTTGCCGGCGGCATCGGTACTGCCCGAGGTGATGGGGGCGAAATTGGCATCGAGCAGGCCAATATAAGCGTTCTCGATGGGCTTGGCTTCGGTCGTGGTCACGGTGCCGTCGAGGGCTTGGGCGGCAAATCCGGC